>USCJ01000041.1 GCA_900553215.1 uncultured Collinsella sp. | reverse complement strand
TGGATAGCGAACCTCCGACCATACAGAAAATCGCAAAAACAAAACCGCAGGTAGATAGCCTGCCGTTTTTCAAAAAAAGGGGATATGGATGAGGGTTCCGACTTTAGCCCCGTAAACCGGCATAGTTTTGAAATGGCACCATATCAGTAACAGCCTTTGATCTCCCATGGACGGAGGAAAGCGGATCATTTTTGCCTTGCGAAGGCTGCTGCGTGATCCGGCCGCCACGAAATCGGCCCATTTACTACGTTTAGGCGGCAGCCCTCGACCACGGCAAGCAATGCGAAATGAAAACCGCAGGTAGAACGCCTGCGGTTTTTCATGAAACGCGGCTATGGTCAGGGGTATCGGGTCAAACGTAGTAGATGGGCCGATTTCGTGGTGGGCGCTGTCAGCCGATCTCCGTGGGCGGAAGAAAACGGATCATTTTGGTCTCGCGAGGTTTGCGGAGGCACTCGTGCAGGGCCGTCGCGAATAAAACTATGTCGGTTTACTACGATGAATTCGGCATTCCCGACCATGACTGCATTTTTCTAAATATTGCAAGCGTTCTACCTGCGGTTTTGGAAGCGCGCAATTTGCCGTGGTCGAAGGTGGTCGATTCATCGTAGCAAACCGGCATAGTTTTGAAATGGCATTAAATCGGTAGCAGCCATTTTGCTATGCCGGGGCGATCGGTCTTCGGGTAATTACCCTCGCAGGTAGGCGATGGCGATCTGCGTGCGGTTGCGTAGGCCCATTTTGGCTAGGATTGAGCTGATGTGGTTGCGTACGGTGCCTTCGCCCATATAGGCGGTGGCGGCGATTTCCTTGTTATCGAGACCGCGGGCGATGAGCTCGGCGACTTCGAACTCGCGGTCGGTCAGACCGGCAAAGGCCGCGGGCCGGTGGGGCGCGCCCGTCTTGTTGCCCATCCCGTCAAAGTCAACATCTTCGATCGCCTTACCCTCGAGCACGCGTTTGCCGCTCATGACCTGCGCCAACGCCGGAGGAATGGCGGCGACATCGGTTTTAATCAGGTAGCCGCGGGCGCCCAGTTTGAGCGCCGACACAATGTACTCGTCATCCGAGAATGTCGTCAGAAACACCACGCGCGCCGCAGGGTCGCGCTCAAGGATTTTGCGTGCCGCCGAAAGTCCGTCACGTCCCGGCATCTGGATGTCGAGCAGCGCGATGTCGGGCGCGTGCTCGGCGTAGAGCGCGACCGCGTCGTCGCCATTGGCGCCGGTACCCACCACCTCGATCTGCGGCTGTGCGCCCAGGATAATCTTGAGCGAATCGACCACCAAGCGGTCGTCGTCGACAACAATGAGCCTCATCGGTCCTCATCTCCTTGCTGTTTGGGAACGGTGGCAAACACGCGCCAGCCGCCGGCGCCGGCAAGCGGGCCGGCGGTGAAGGTGCCGCCAAGCGCCTCGATGCGCTCGCGCATGGAGGCGAGCCCCATGCCCTCCGCGGCGCCGCGGCCGCTTGCTTGAACCCCGCCCACGCCATCGTCGGTAACGATGAGCTGGTAAAACGACGGATGCTCCATGCACCGTATGGTGACAGCATGGGCGCAAGCGTGGCGCATGGTGTTGGAGAGCGCTTCGCGCAGGACCGCCGCAAAGCAGTTGGCGACGTTGGCGGGCGCATGCTCGGCCAAAACCTCAAGCTCAATCTGCGGACCGCTGTCCGAGCGCGCGCCTTCAACGATGCGTTCGAGCTGCACGGAAAGGTCGACGGCGTTGTCGTTGAGCGCATGGACGCTGGCGCGCACAAGTTGGAGCGCCTCGTCAACGGTGTGCTTGACGTCGGCGAAATCGCCGGCGACGCCGGGCTCGTCGGCGTGGACTACGCGCAAGGCTTCGGCTTGCAGTGAGGCGCGCGTGAGCTGGTGGCCCACGTTATCGTGGATTTCGCGCGCGATGCGGGCGCGTTCGGCGAGTGTCGCGAGCTCGACTTCGTAGTCCTGGCGGTCGGCAAGGTCGCGGTTGCGTGCCTCCAGCGCCAGAGCACGTTCCTGCAGCTCGTCACGGGTGCGGCGCATGCGCTGCTGCTCGCGTTCCAACTGGGCGGTGCGCAGCGATAGCAAGGTGGCGGCAACCGAAAGGATGGCAGTCAGCAGGAGCGTTCGGGCGGTGAGCGCGTCGGTGCGAAGGTCCGCGACGAGCGCAAAGACAAAGACGGAGCCAATGCCCAGCGCGACCCAGGCGTGCTCACGGCGCGCGCGTCGCGCGATGTCATAGAGGGCGAGAGGCGCAAACGGCACAAACGGCGGCACGAAGACAGCCGCGATGGCGTAAACGTAGCTCGCGGCCTCGCTCGCACGGCGGGCGCGGTTCCCCCGTGCGACCTCGGCCAGTGAGGTGGCAATAACGCCAAGGCAAAACGCCGCGACCAGGTGAGCGTTCACAGCAAGACCCATGGCGGCCGCAATACAGCACGCCAGCACGATCAATTTGTCGAAAAGCCTGTTCATACGGGTATTGTACGCGAAGCCGCGCATGGTGGAGGGGCTGCCTGCGCAACCGTGACATTCCTCCCGCGTGGCAAAGCGGGGGCGTCGGCAGGCCGCAGAATTTTTAGGAGGCTACTTATGAAAAAGATCGTCACAAAGCTCACTGGCGCGCGCCGCCCGCTCCTGCGATGATGCAATCGTACCGGGCCGCAATCAACAGAAGGGCCGCCTCATGACAGACATCGTCCACGTCGAAAATCTCGTCAAGCGCTACGACGATCTTATTGCGCTCGACCACTTTAATCTGAGCATCGCCCCCGGCGAGATCTTTGGCCTGCTGGGCCCCAACGGCTCGGGCAAGACCACGTCCATCAACTGCATTCTGCAGCTGCTCGCCTACGACAAAGGCACCATCGAGCTGTTCGGCGAGCCCATGACGCCCGCCCGCTACGACCTCAAGCGTCGCATCGGCGTGGTCCCGCAGCAAGTGGCGGTGTTCGACGAGCTCACCGTGCGCGAGAACATCGACTATTTCTGCAGTCTCTACGTCAACGATCGCAAGCGCCGCCGCGCGCTGGTGGACGAGGCGATCGACTTTGTCGGCCTGGGCGACTTTACCAAGTTCCGTCCCGGCAAGCTCTCGGGCGGCCTGGCGCGTCGTCTCAACATTGCCTGCGGCATCGCGCACAAGCCCGAGCTCATCTTTTTTGACGAACCCACGGTGGCGGTCGACCCGCAAAGCCGCAACGCCATCCTGGAGGGCATCTGCCGCCTGCGCGACGAGGGCGCCACGGTGGTGTATACCAGCCATTACATGGAGGAAGTCGAGCAGATCTGCAGCCGCATCATGATCATGGACGGTGGGCGCGTACTGGCGCAGGGCACCAACGACGAGCTCAAGCGCATGATTCAGATGGGCGAGCGCGTGACCGTCGAGGTCGGTGCCGTCGAGGCCGCCACGGTCGAGCGGCTGCGCGCCCTCGAGCACGTGCTTTCGGTTGAACTGTCCGGCGGCGAACTCGTCTGCACCTGCGAGGCGAGTCCGCACAACCTGGTCGACATCCTCGACACGCTGCGCGCCGCCGACGTGGCGCTCGGCCGCGTGTGGAGCGAGCCGCCGACCCTCAACGACGTGTTCCTCGAGATCACCGGCCGCGAGCTGCGCGACTAGGGGGCGGCCATGTTCAACACCATTATCATCACGGTCAAGACGCTGCTGCGCCGGCCGAGCACATGGGTCTGGGGCGCGGTCTTTCCTATCGCGCTTTCCACGATGTTCATGTTTATGTTTGCGAACCTCAGCTCTGACGGCAAGATCGACCCGGTGCCGGTAGCCGTTGTCGCTGACGAAGCCTGGGGCGCTTCGTCCTTTAAGGACGTGGCGACCTCGCTTGCCAGGGAGGGCGACGACCAGCTGCTCGATGTGAGCGAGTACGAAGACTTGGCTGCCGCGCGCAAGGCACTCAAGGCCGGCGAGGTCGCGGGCATCTATACGGTCGACGACGCGGGCACGCCCAAACTCACGTTGCTTTCGAGCTATGACGGCTCGCGTGCGTCGTCGGTACTCACCGACCGCAGCATTCTGGAGACGGTGGCAAGCTCGTATACGCAAAATGCCGAGCTCATGGCCCAGATTGCTCAAGATGATCCGGCGGCGCTCGCCGATCCGGAGGCGGTTGCGCGCGCTCTGTCGCTCGAGGGCGGAACCCGCCGCGTGAGCCTGACTCGTGCCACGCCCGATGGCACGGTCATCTACTATTACGCGCTTTTTGGCCTGGTCGCGATGATGTCTGCCGAGTTTGCCGCTTTGAGCGTCGTCGATTTGCAGCCCAATCTGTCGGGCCTTGGTGCGCGCCGCTGCGTGGGCGGCCTTTCCAAGACAGCGTCGCTGGCCGGCATCTTTGTCGGCTCGTGGCTGGTCTCATTTGCCTCGATGGCGGTCGCGATTGGCTACGTGCGCCTAGTCGTTGGCGTCGACTTTGGCGGGCGCGAGGGGCTGTGTCTGGTGGGCGGTGCTGCATCCGCGCTTGCCGCCACGGGCCTGGGGCTCTTTGTGGGCACGCTTCCCGTTAAGGGCGGCAAGGCGTCCAAGTCCGGTATCCTCACGGGCTTCGCTACCACGTGCGCCCTGTTCGCCGGACTCTACGGCGAGCCGGCGATGGCGCTTGCCGACGACGTCGCCCGCGCTTGTCCGGTCGAGTGCTGGCTCAACCCCGTCAAGCTCATCTGCGACATGTTCAACCGCCTGTATTTCTTTGAGGATCTGGGGCCCTTCGCTGTTCGCGCCGGCGCGCTCGTCCTGATGGCCCTGGTGTTTGTCGCCGCCGCTACGCTGATCTTTGGAAGGAGCCGCTATGAGCACCTTTAAGACCGCGCTTCGCATGGCGCTGGCGCACCCGTTCTACCTGCTCATCTATACGGTGTTCATCTCGCTCATGGGCGTATTCATCGCGGCTTCGGTGAGCTGGAACTCGTCGCAGCTTACCGAGTACAAGCCCTACGACACCAACGTGATCGTGGTCGACCGCGACAATAGCGACCTTTCGCGGGCGCTTACCAAGCACCTGGGCTCACGCTTTGACCTGGTCACGGGCGTCGGCGACGACACATACGACCTTGCCGACGCGCTCTCCAAGAGCAACAGCGCCAAAGGCAGCGCCGACTGCGTGTTCTTTATCCCGGAGGGGTTTGAGGACGATCTTGTTGCAGCCGCCCGTGCGGGGGAGGCCCTGCCCAAGCTCGACGTGACCTATGGTTCCGGCACCATGGCGGCGGCGCTTTCGTCCGCCGAGGCCTCGCGCTGGATCTCGCTCGCGGGCGCTGCGGCGGCGCTTGAACCCGCTGCCTCCAACGGTGACGTCGCAAGGGCCGCCGAGCACGCGGCCGCAAAGCGCGCGGAGGTCCAGATCGAGCAGGTCAAGGTCGACTCGACTGCTGCTACCACGCTCGAGTCGTACTTCAACTTTGGCGCGTACGCGATCATCTCGTCGGTCATCGTGTCGGTGGGACTGGTGTTTTCGGGCATGAACGAGCCCGAGCGCGTGCGCCGCATGGATGCCAGCCCGGTCTCTGAGCGCCAGCGTTCGCTCGCTGTGTTCGCGGCCGCCGCCGTGCTCACCGTCTGCATCTGGCTCGTGTCGAGCATGATGGGCGTCGTGGGCTTTGCCAGCGCGGTTGCCGAGGTCGGCGTGGGTCGCGTGTGCCTGGCGCTGGCGGCAACGTTTGCCCTGGCGTGCACGCCGCTGGCCGTTGGCTTTACGCTGTCGAGCCTGGGCGCTCGCGAGGAGTTGCTCAACGGTGTGGGCAACTTGCTCGGCTTGCTCATGACGTTTTTGGGCGGCGCCTGGATGCCATTGTCGCTCATGGGCTCGGCCGTGCAGACGGTGGCGCATTTTGTGCCGACGTTTTGGGTGAACGACGCGATTGGCAAGGCGCTTACCTCTGACCTGACGTCTGCCGCGCTGGGCGACATCGCCTGCGACCTGGGCGTCACGGTGCTCTTTGCCGCGGCCATCGCCGCCGTAGGCCTAGCCCTCGCCCACAACAAATCCAGCGTCTAGCCACCTAGTCATTGGGGACAGTCTTTGCCGATCCGCCGGCAGGGTTGGCAAGGACTGTCCCAATATGCCGGCCTTTGGGACCACTCATTGGGGACAGACTTAAATGAGCGATTTCACTCATTTAAGTCTGTCCCCAATGAGTAGGTTGGAAAATAGTTCGCGCACGTCGCTTAAAAATAGTTCGCCCAGGTTTACTATTAGCTTAGAAAAGTGGCAGAAGGCTAACAACGGGGGATAGCATGTCGACAAAGCAAGCCTATGTCCAGGTCAGCGGGCTCAAGAAACACTACGGCGACGGTGATGCGCGCCTGACGGTACTCGATGGCATCGACACGTCCATCAACCGCGGCGAGATCTGCGTCATGCTGGGGCCCTCGGGTTCGGGCAAGTCGACCTTTCTCAACCTGATCGGCGGCCTGGAGGATGCCGACGGTGGCTCCATCATGGTGGACGGCTGCGACCTCACGGTGCTCAAACCTACCGATCTGGGCGAGTATCGCCGCCGTGAGCTGGGTTTTGTCTTCCAGTTCTACAACCTGGTGCCCGACCTTACCATCAAGGAGAACATCGAGGTCACGGCGCACCTGTCCAAAAACCCGCTCAATGTCGACGACCTGCTGCGTTCGCTGGGCCTCTACGAGCACCGCAACAAGTTCCCGCGCCAGGTCTCGGGCGGCCAACAGCAGCGTTGCGCCATCGGCCGCGCACTCGTCAAAAACCCGGGCCTGCTGCTGTGCGACGAGCCCACCGGCGCGCTTGACTACAAGACATCCAAGGAAATCTTGCAGCTCATGGAGGACGTCAACCGCACCTACGGCTGCACCATCATCATTGTCACCCACAACGCCGCCATCGCGCGCATGGCCAATCGCGTGCTGCGCCTGCGCGACGGCCGCATCGTCGAGGACGAGCTCAACGAGTCGCCCGTCGCGGCCGCCGAGCTCGATTGGTAGGCGGCGCCATGACACCTCTCGCAAAACGTCTCCCGCGCGAGCTGCGCCGCAATATCGGCAAGTACCTGGGCATCTTTTTGCTTATGTGCGGAAGCATCGCCCTTACCTCGGGCTTTTTGCTCGCGGCGCATTCCATCGGCTGCCTCATTGATGACATGCGCGACGACTACACGATTGAGGACGGCCGCGTAACTACCTCCTTCGAGGCCACCGACGAGCAGTTCAAGGCTGCCGAAGACGCGGCTGAGGACGTCGGCGGCGTTACGTTCTACAAGAACTTCTCTATCGACGCCATCATCAAAAAGGCGTCCGGCGACGACGGCACCAAGCGCACCCTACGCACCTACGCGCATCGCACCAAGGTCGACATTGCGTCCTACTGCGAAGGCAAGCAGCCAAAGGCGGACGACGAGGTGGCTATCGACCGCGTCTTTGCCACCAATAACGACCTCGCCATCGGCGATAAGGTCGAGCTCGAGGGGCGCACCTACACCATCTGCGGCATCATGACGCAGCCCGATAGCCAGGCGCTGTTCCTCGACAATTCGGACTTTACGGTGAACACCATCACGTATGGTGTCGCCGAGGTCACCGACGCCGGTTTTGCCGCGCTCGAGGATGCCGGCGGCGCGTCCGCCTACACGTACTCCTTTACCTTTAACGACCGCGACCTCCCCACCGCGGATCGCGTCGATGCGGAGCAGGATATGGTCGAGGCGCTGACCGACGCCGATGCGCGCGTGGACGATCTGATCGATGCCGATTCCAACCAGGGCATTGGCTATGCGCGCGATGACGTGGACGGCGATTCCATGATGTGGATGACGCTGCTCAACATTATCATCGTGATCATGGCGTTTGTCTTTGTGGTGCTCACCGACGCCACCATCGAGGAGGAGAGCGCCATCATCGGCACGCTGCTTGCCAGCGGCTATCGCCGCCGCGAGATCGTACTGCACTACCTGGCACTTCCCGCCATCGTGGGCATGCTCGCGGCACTTTTGGGCACCGCGCTCGGCGTTGCGTTCTTTACCGAGCCCATGCGCGGTCTCTATTACGGTTCGTACAGCCTGCCGCCCTTCCAGGTGTACTGGAGCTGGGAGATCTTTGTGAAGTGCGCCGTGGTTCCCGCCGCCGCGCTCATCCTTATCACGCTGGTGGGTCTGCTCCGCAAAATGGGCAAGACGCCGCTGCAGTTCCTTCGTCACGAGGCGAGTGGCAAGTCGGGTACCAAGCGCGGTCTGCAGCTGCCGGAACGCATGGGCTTTGTCTCCCGTTTCCGCCTGCGCGTCTTCCTGCGCAACCTGGGCAACTTCGCTACGCTCTTCGTGGGCATTGCGTTTGGGTCGCTGCTTTTGCTCTTTGGCCTGGCGATTCTGCCCACGATGACGCACTATGCGGACAACCTGGAGACGAGCCTGGTCGCCGAGCACCAGTACACGCTCAAAGCTCCGCTGGAGCTCGAGGGCACTGCCGAGGAGCGTGAGCAGTGGGCGGCTCTCGAGCGCCTGCAGTCGGTGGACGGTGCGCTGCTTTCCGCCGCCCAGGATGCCGATGACGAGCTTGACGACGCGGCCGATGCGGCGCAGACGGCAGCCGATGCCGCGACCGCATCTCCGTCTGCCGAGAGCCTGACTGCGGCGCAGGATGCGCTTGCCAAGGTCCAGGACAAGAAGGATGCGCTCTACGCGCGCCTTGACGATCTTGCCGATGCCCTCGGCTGCGACCGCGATGAGGCTATCGACCTGATCGACAAGGCCTCTAAGATCGACACTGACAACGACGATATCCACCCGGTCAATACGACCGACAACGGCGCGGGCGCAATCGCGCAGGCCGAGAAATACGCCGTTTACCAGCTGCAATACGACCGTGGCGATGGTAATGGCGAGGAGACGATTTCCGTCTACGGCATTTCATCCGATTCGCGTTATTGGAAAGACCTCGACGTCGGCGATGGGCGCGTCGTCTTTGGCGGCGGTCTGCTCGATAAGTTTGGCTGGAGCGAGGGCCAGAAGGTCACGCTCGGCGACAAGTACGAGGGCGAGCATTATTCCTTTGAGTACGCGGGCAAGGACTGTGCCTGGGGCTCCAAGTCGGACATGAACATCTATATGAGCATCGATGACTTTAACGAGCTGTTCGACAACGATGCCGCCTACTTTAACGGCTATGTGAGCAACGAGAAGCTCGACCTCGACGCGCGCTACTTTGCCGGCGACACCACGCCCGACGACATGCGCGCCGTGGGTGACCAGTTCATCGGCATGATGAGCAAAATGATCGGAATGATGATCGGGCTCGCGGTGTTTATCTTCCTGCTGTTTATGTACCTGCTGACCAAAGCGGTGATCGACCATAGCGCCCGTTCGATCAGCTACATGAAAGTCTTTGGCTATCGCGATAGTGAGATCTCGCATCTGTACATCCGCTCGATCACGCTGTGCGTGGCGGCGTCGCTCGTGCTGAGCCTGCCGGTCATTATTGGCTCGCTCACGGCCATCTTCCGCTCGATGCTGCTCGCCTATAACGGCAATATCGAGATTTACGTGCCCGCTTGGTCCATGGCGGCGTGCGTGGGCATCGGCTTTGCAACGTACCTGGTCGTGGCGCTGCTACACACGCGCTCTATCAAGCGCGTCAGCCTGGCCGAAGCCCTCAAGGTGCAAGAGTAGCAATTGGGGACGTTCTTAAACGACTAGTCGTTGGGGACAGTCTTTGCCGGATCGCCGGCTCGCTGGCCGGGCGGCAAGCACTCATTTAAGTCAGTCCCCAATGAGTGCCTGTGCTTGACTTCAACCCCACTTCACCGGGTACCATCCTCTATGTCTGTAACGCCATATAGACCGAGGGGATAGATCTATGACCGCAACCGCACCCGCAGCACCGGCTAAGGTGTACTTCACCAACCTGCGCACGCATGCTCGCGAGAGCCAGCTCGACAAGCTCAAGCGCCTCATTCGTCGCGCCGGTATCGAGCAGATCGACTTCGAGAATAAGTTCGTCGCCATCAAGATCCACTTTGGCGAGCTGGGCAACCTGAGCTTTTTGCGCCCCAACTACGCCCGCGCCGTCGCGGACGTGGTGAAGGAGCTGGGCGGCAAGCCCTTCCTCACCGACTGCAACACGCTCTATGTGGGCAGCCGCAAAAACGCGCTCGAGCACATCGACACCGCCTACCAGAACGGCTTTACCCCGTATGCCACGGGTTGCCAGATCATCATCGCCGACGGCCTCAAGGGTACCGACGAGGCGCTCGTCCCGGTCGAGGGCGGCGAGTACG
>USCJ01000040.1 GCA_900553215.1 uncultured Collinsella sp. | reverse complement strand
GGCATTCCGCAATGTTTATACTTTCGGACCAACCTTCCGCGCTGAGAATTCCAACACAACCCGCCATGCGGCAGAGTTCTGGATGATCGAGCCAGAATGCGCATTTGCAGATTTAAATGACAACATGGATCTTGCAGAGGCAATGCTGAAATATGTGATCCGTTATGTACTGGAGAATGCACCGGAAGAGATGAATTTCTTCAATTCTTTTGTTGATAAGGGACTTCTGGACAGACTGAACCATGTGATCAATTCTGAGTTTGGTCATGTTACTTACACAGAAGCAGTAGAGCTTCTGGAGAAGAACAACGATAAATTTGACTACAAAGTATTCTGGGGATGCGATCTGCAGACAGAGCATGAACGTTATCTTACAGAAGAAATCTTTAAGAAACCTGTATTTGTAACAGATTATCCGAAGGAGATCAAAGCGTTCTACATGAAGCTGAACGATGACAACAAGACCGTTGCCGCTATGGACTGTCTGGTTCCTGGCATCGGAGAGATCATCGGCGGAAGCCAGCGTGAGGACGACTACGAGAAACTGCTTGGCCGTATGAAAGAGCTGGGACTTGCTGAGGAAGATTACGGATTCTATCTGGACCTCAGAAAATATGGTTCTACCCACCATGCAGGATTCGGACTGGGATTTGAAAGATGCGTCATGTATCTGACCGGAATGGGCAATATCCGCGACGTCATCCCGTTCCCGAGAACAGTAAACAACTGCGAGCTGTAATTACGAAAAGTGATATAGAAACTTAAAAAATACGGATGCCGGGTGCAGTGGAATCTAATGTGGATTTGGTGCACCTGACGTCCGTATTGTAGTAATAGAGAAAATGAATCCAGAAAGGGGTATGCGCCTATGCGGTTTATTCATATTGCGGACGTGCATCTTGGCATGCAGCCGGATGCGGGATTTCCCTGGAGCGAGGAGCGCGGGGAGGCCATCTGGGAGAGCTTCCGGCGGATCATCCGCCTGGCCGGTCGGGAAAAGACGGACTTTCTGCTGATCGCGGGGGATCTGTTTCAGCGCCAGCCGCTTCTGCGGGAACTGAAAGAGATCAACGATCTTTTTGCGTCCATCCCGGAGACGATCGTCGTGCTGATTGCCGGAAACCACGATTATGTGAAGCGGGAGAGCTTTTACCGCGGTTTCGACTGGGCAGACAACGTGGTAATGCTCCTGTCGCCGGAGCCGGAGTGTGTTGAAGTCCCGGAGAAGAGGACGGCGGTGTACGGATGCAGTTACGACAAAAAAGAGATCCTGGAAAACCGGCTGGACGGCGTGCGGCAGGAGGGAAAAATGAAATATCATCTGCTGCTCGCGCACGGCGGCGATGCCGGCCTCTATGTCGGGGCGCACGGTGGGATCGCCAAAGGCGAGGTCGAAGATGCAGCTGGAGCACACGATGGGCACCTGCGTGGGGCCGACGGGCAGACCAATGCCGCGGCTCTCGAGTTCGCGGGCCACGCCGCTTGCAGCCTCGAGGCCAAAGGCCGATCCGCCCGAAAGGCAGACGGCGTGGACCTTATCGACGGTGTTTTCGGGACGCAGCAGGTCGGTTTCGCGCGATGCTGGAGCACCACCGCGAACGTCAACGCCGCCGGTGGCACCCTCGGGCGCCACGATTACGGTGCAGCCGGTGCCAGCCTCCTCGTCCGTATAGTTGCCAAAGCAAAAGCCATCGACATTGCAAACATCGATGGCTTCGAGCAGTGTGTCCATGTTTTCTCCTATCGGTTTTCCGCCGGGCCTTATGCCCGGTCGGGATCCGTACGGTACGGCAAAATTGTAGGCGCTGGGGGATAACCAGCGCCAGATGCAATTACGAGAGTTTTTGAATCGCGCGTGCGACGCGAGCGATGGGCAAGCCCACCACGTTGTAGAAGTCACCCGAAATATCGTGCACAAGCATGCGGCCGCCTGTGCCTTGGATGCCGTAGGCCCCGGCCTTGTCCATGGGTTCGCCGGAGGCAACATAGCGCTCGATCTGCTCTTCGGTAAGCTCATAGAACGTCACGTCGGTCACATCGACAAACGACAGGCTCTCGGCGGCATGCGGAGCGGCCGTGTCGCCTGCCTTAACGATGCAGACGCCGGTTGCGACCTGGTGCGTGCGGCCCGAAAGCTCGCGGAGCATGGTGCGCGCCTCGTCCTCGGTTGCCGGCTTGCCCAGAATCTTGCCATCGAAGGTGACAATAGTATCGGCCGCGACGGTCAGTTCGTTGGGCTCGGCATGCTCGGCGGCAACGGCGGCGGCTTTGGCGCGTGCTAAGCGTTCAACGAGCGTAAGCGGGGCCTCGCCATCAAAAGGCGTTTCGTCGATATCTGCGGGAATCACGCGAATGTCATAGCCCGCCTCGCGCATCAACTCGATGCGGCGCGGTGATTGCGAAGCCAAAATCATAGCTGAATGCCCTCGGCGACCTTCTCGACGGCCTTGTCGCCGGCGAGCGTGCGCAGCAGCTCAAGCGCAAAGGGGAGCGACTGGGCCATGCCGCTGGCGGTGATGATGTTGCCGTCTTGCGTAACCTTCTCGCCGGTATAGGCGCCTTCGGGGAAGCTTTTCTCAAAGCCAGGGAAGCACGTGGCGTGGCGCCCCTCGAGTAGGTCGAGCTCGCCTAGGATAAACGGGGCGGCGCAGATGGCTGCGACGTGCTTGGTTGAGGCGAACTCGCAGACCACATCGCAAACGCGCTGGTCTGCGCGCAAGTTGGTGGCTCCAGGCAGGCCGCCGGGCAGCACGACGCAGTCGTACTCGTCAAAGTTGATTTCGTCAAAGAGTGCATCGCAGGTCACGGGAATCTGCAGCGAGCTCACAACCTCGCGCGTGGGCATGATCGAGACAAGGGTGGCGCGCACGCCGCCGCGACGCATGACATCGACCATGGTCAAGCATTCAATAGTTTCAAAGCCATCGGCGGCGAGAACGGCAACGCTGGGCATGAGGGTTCCTTTCATAGGCGGCATACAATTAGCCGTCTTATACCCCGAAGACCTCCGCTTGCCACGCTCGATTTCCCAATGATTTTTCTGAGCAATGATTAAGTGGCTAGTTGCGCCTAAGGTGGACGACGGTCTCGCAGTGGAAGGTTTGTGGGAACAGGTCGACTGGCGTGATCTTTACGGGGGAGAAGGTGCCTTCTTCGACAAAGCGTTTGAGATCGCGCGCCAGGGTGGCCGGGTCGCAGCTCACGTAGGCGACATCGCGAGCACTCGTGCTGGCGATAAGGTCGATCGCCTCGGGGGCGAGGCCTGCGCGCGGCGGGTCGACCACCAAGACGTCGGCATCCTGGTCGGGGAACTCGCGCACCGCGTCTCCGCCAATGACGTCGACGTTATCAAGCTTGTTGATCTCCAGGTTACGGCGCAGGTCGCGCACGGCCGGGCCGTAGGCCTCGACGGCGGCGACGAAGTCGCAGCGGCGGGCGAGCGGCAGGGTAAAGGTTCCGGCGCCGCAGTACAGGTCCACGGCAAGCTCGTCTTCCTGCGGGTCGAGGGCGTCCATAACGAGATCAATCAAAATCTCGGCGCCCTTGGTGTTGACTTGGAAAAACGACGGGGCAGACAAGCGCATCTGGCCCTCGGCGATGTTCTCGGTCCACGAGCCCTCGCCGGCGAGCATTTCGACCTTGGAGACACGGCGGGCCTTCTTCTCGCCCCTGCTCATCACGCGCACGATGCTCGTGGGATGAGCGGCGTCCGCCAGCACGCGGGAGACTTGCGAGCGCGGAAAAGAGCCTGTGGGCGTCCAGAGTGCGACCTCGAGCGCCTTGGTGCGGCGCGATGCGCGAATGCCCACGCGTTCGAGTCCCAAGTCATGGCTGCCGCTTAGATAGTTGAGTGCGCCGACGACCGATTTGAGCGCCTTGGGAAAACGCTTATCGAACAGCGGGCACGCATCGACGGTTACGATTTTGCTGGGGTCGACACCGTGCATGCCAAGACGCACGCGACCGTTGACGACGGTCGGTTCGAGCTCGATTTTATTGCGGTAGCCCCAGTCGTCCTTGGTGTGGCAGATGGGCTGCACCAACTTATCGACCTGCTCAGGAGCGAACTTGCCGATGCGCTCGAGCGTGGAGCGCAGATTTTGCTCTTTGGCGGCAAGCTGTGCCGTGCGTGAGAGATTGCCCCACGAGCAGCCGCCGCAAATGCCAACGAAGGGGCAGGGAGGCTGGATGCGATCGAGGCTCGGCTCCAGAATCTCGGTGGTGCGGGCGCGCATGAACGACTTACCGTCCTGTACGACCTCGGCTTCAACGGTGTCGCCTGCCACGGCGCCCTGCACAAAGACGGCCTTGCCGTTGTCGGCGTGCGCCAGCCCGTCGGCGCCGTAGGTCATCGATTCTATAGTGAGCTTCATATCCCTGCCTGTCATTCGTGTTGTTGTTCGCACCATGGTAGCAGGGAAAAGCGCCCCGCATCCGAGGCTTTCCTCAAATGCGGGGCGCTTCTACAAACTGCTTCTACAAACGACTATTTCGTCTTGCCGGTAATGAGCGTCTTAAGACCCAGGCCGATCAGGCCCAGGCCCATGCGCACGCGACCGGGGCGATGGCGCTCGATGGCCTTGGTCTTGCCGGCGGGCTTATCGCGACGGGCGCTCGTCTCGGGTGCGGGCTTAGCTGCCTGCGGCTCGGGCTGAGGTACAGGTGCGGGCTCGGGCTCAATGACGGTCGCCTGGACCTTCTGAACCTCGGGTGTGGCCGGCTGCGGCTCAGGAGCAGGCTTTGCCTCAATGACGGGCTCGGGCGCGGCCTCGGCGTTGCGATAGGCACGCTCCAGCAGGGCTTCCTGCGAGTTGAAGGGCTTCTCGCCCTCTGCACGCTCCACGGGGACCCAAGTGCCGTCGCTCGTGAGGCTGCGGGCCTTCACGTTGTCGCGCAGCTGCATGCCCATGTACTCGTGCACCAGGGCGCGGCAGGTGGGGTCGAGCACGGGGAAGGCGATCTCCACGCGGTGTTCGGTGTTGCGCGTCATCATGTCGGCCGAGCTCAGGTAGATCATGTCCGAGTCCACGCCAAAGGCGTAAACGCGCGCATGCTCCAAAAAGCGTCCGACGATAGAACGGACATGCACGTTCTCGGTCTTGCCAGGAACGCCCGGCTTGAGGCACGAGATGCCGCGGATGATCATGTCCACGCGGACTCCTGCGCACGATGCCTCGGCGATCTTGTCGATGACCTCGCGGTCGGTGAGCGAGTTGAGCTTAAAGAACACGCGGGCGGGCTCGCCAGCGAGAGCGCGCTGGATCTCGCGATCCAGACCGCGCATGATGAGCGGCTTGAGGCCTACGGGCGCCACACCCAGGAAGCGGTAATCGCCGCGCAGATTGCCCAGCGACAGGTTGCGGAAGAACAGGTTGGCGTCCTCGCCGATGCCGGGGTGGGCGGTCATGAGCATAAAGTCGCTGTAGAGTTTGGCCGTCTTCTCGTTAAAGTTGCCGGTGCCCAGCAGCGTCAGGCGCGTTAGCGCCATGCCCTCGCGATAGGTGAGCTGGCAGATCTTGGAGTGGCACTTAAAGCCCTCGGAGCCGTAGATGACGGTGCAGCCGGCCTCTTCCAGGCGCTCGGCCCACTCGATGTTGTTCTGCTCGTCAAAGCGCGCGCGGAGCTCCATGAGCACCGTGACCTCTTTGCCGTTCTCGGCGGCATCGATCAGTGACTCGCACAGGCGGCTCTGCTTGGCCACGCGGTAGAGCGTGATGCGCAGTGAGATGCACTCGGGGTCGTAGGCGGCCTCGTGCACCAGATCCAGGAAGGGGTTCATGGCCTCATAGGGATAAAAGAGCAGCTTGTCGTGCTGAAGTACCTGCTCGCGGATGGAGCGGGTCATATCGATGGTGGGGTTGGGCTGCGGCTTAAACGGCGTAAAGAGCAGCTCGTTGCGCAGGTGCTCGGGAATCTTGCCCTCAATGCCAAAGACGTAGCCTAGGTCGAGCGGGATATCGCAGGTAAAGACCGAGCGGCGAGAAAGCTCGAGCGCCTTGCGGATGGTCTTGAGCGTCGCCTTCTCGAGCGACCCCGAGACCGCGAGCACTACCGGCTGCAGACGCAGGCGCTTCTTGAGGATGCGCTTCATGTGCTGGCGGTAGTCCTCTTCCTCTTCGACGCCCTCGCCGTCCGGATCGATGTCGGCGTTGCGGGTGACGCGGATGAGCGCGCGGTCGAGTGGCTTGTAGGAGCCAAAGCAGCTGTCCAGGCAGGCGAGGATGACGTCCTCGAGCAAGATGTAGGAGTAGGTGCCGGTGGGCGAGGGGATCTCGACCACGCGGTTCATCGAGGCGGGAATCTCGATAAGGCCCAGCAGACTCTCCTCGTCGGTGACGCCGTCCAGGCCGCAGGCCAGGTAGAGTGCGCCGTTGCGCAGGTTGGGGAAGGGGTGGCGCGGGTCAATCACCAGCGGTGAGATGACCGGCGACACGTAGGCCTGGAAGTAACGGGTTACAAAGGTGCGCTCCTCGGGCGTAAGCGAATCGATGCGGGCGCGGTGAACGCCCAGGGTGTCGAGCTTGCCCTCGATGCTCTTAAAGATGGACTCCCATCGGGTAAGGAGCCCGGGCATTTCGGTCATGACAGCATCGACCTGTTCGGAGGCGGTCATATTGCTCTTGTT
This sequence comes from uncultured Collinsella sp., assembly GCA_900553215.1. Taxonomy (GTDB): domain Bacteria; phylum Actinomycetota; class Coriobacteriia; order Coriobacteriales; family Coriobacteriaceae; genus Collinsella. The sequence goes on along the minus strand of USCJ01000040.1, from coordinate 3,826 downwards.
GTCGACAGGCTGTTTTTTGAGCTCTGCCAGATCGGACAGGCCGCCCACGCGCACCATGAGAAACTCGTCGAGGTTGGACTCGAAAATCGACACGAACTTTAGACGCTCGAACAGCGGAACGGTCTCGTCGAAGGCTTCGTCAAGCACACGGTTGTCAAAGCGCAGCCAGCTGAGCTCTCGGTTCTGCGTGTACGAGAAGTCGCGCGGCGGTTTGCGCAGCTTTGCGGCGGCTTGCTTTTTTTCGATTTTGCTCGGCATATGCATCTGTCCGTTCAGTCCCCGCAGGGGACGGTTGCCTAACACTATTCACTATTGTCTCAATTTAGTCGACCTATGGCACGGACGTATCGCGTGAACGGTATCTTTACCTACTTCTTACGCTGACAAGCCATAGAGCTGACGCCCGTCACGTTGTGAAAAAACGGTCTATATCCTCACTCAACTGGTGAGTATGTGTGAATAAGAATGATAGGTAGCTGAATATCATCGAATACAGACAGAAACACGAACAAGCGTCGTTTATATACATAAAACCGTTTTAGATATGCAATTCCTAATCGAAAGATTGGAGTTGTAATTGCGAATGATTTTTGAGAAAAAAGAGCGTTTACCTTAGAAAAGTTACTTTAGAACGCCGAAGTACATCATGGGGGAATCACATGCGATATACCGTTCATCGCACTTTGTTGACCGTTCGGGGGCGAGGTGGAATTGCGGGTGATTTTTGGATATAACTAGAGCTGTCAGCAAGCAGCGTCTCATATGGAGGGGCGCTGATACATTCGGCCAGTAAGGCCCGAAAGAAAGGTAGGAGGCCATGACGAAAGGTCTGCACGTGCCTTCCGAGATCGGCAAGCTCAGGAAGGTCTGCCTGCACCGTCCCGGCGACGAGCTCCTCAACCTGCCGCCCGACGAGCTCGAGCGACTCCTGTTCGACGACGTCCCGTTCCTGGAGGTCGCACAGCAGGAGCACGACACCTTCGCCCAGATCCTGAGGGACCAGGGCGTGGAGGTCCTCTACCTCGAGAACCTCGTCGCCGAGGTGTTCGACCAGGTCCCCGGCGCCCGCGCCGAGTTCACCGACCAGTACATCGCCGAGGCAGGCATCCGCGGCCAGCAGATGCCGCAGATCGTCCGCGAGAAGCTGGACTCCATCGAGGACAACCTCGAGTTCGTCAAGAAGACCATGGCCGGCATGACCAAGGCCGAGATCGACATGCCCCTCACGGCGTCCACGACCCTCGACTCCCTGGTCAACTCCGAGTCCGAGTCCGACCTGATCATCGACCCGATGCCCAACCTCTACTTCACCCGCGACCCGTTCGCGGTCGTCGGCGAGGGCGTCAACCTCAACCGCATGTACTCGGTCACCCGCAACCGCGAGACCCTGTACGGCAAGTACGTCTTCAAGTACCACCCCGACTACAAGGACGTCTCCCTGTACTTCCGCCGCGACTGCCAGTTCCACACCGAGGGCGGCGACGTGCTGAACATCAACGAGAAGACCCTCGCCGTCGGCATCTCCCAGCGCACCCAGGCCGCCGCTATCGACGTCATGGCCCAGAACATCTTCTGGAACTCCGACTCCAAGGTCGAGCGCATCCTGGCCTTCGACATCCCGGTCTCGCGCGCCTTCATGCACCTCGACACGGTCTTCACCCAGATCGACGTCGATAAGTTCACGATCCACCCCGCCATCATGGGCACCCTGCGCGTCTACGAGCTGACCGCCGGCAAGAACCCGGGCGACGTGAACATCCGCCTGATCGAGGACACCCTCGAGCACGTCCTGGAGGACGCCACCGGCGTCGACCAGGTCAAGCTGATCCCCTGCGGCGGCGGCGACCCGATCGCGGCCTCCCGCGAGCAGTGGAACGACGGCTCCAACACCCTGTGCGTCGAGCCCGGCAAGATCTGCGTCTACGCGCGCAACACCGTCACCAACGACGTGCTGTACAAGGAGGGCCTGGACCTTCTCGTCGTGCCCTCCGCCGAGCTCTCCCGCGGCCGCGGCGGCCCGCGCTGCATGAGCATGCCCTTCTGGCGCGAGGACCTCTAAGGTCTTCTATGACCCGTATAGGTCTTAATACATACATCTAGCTGACGTTAGATGTCTCCCATTGGGGCGGTGCGGGTTTTCGCGCCGCCCCAATCTTGTATGAGGAACGTCAACACGGTTGGATGACTGCTTTTGTAAGGAGCTTGGCCATGGACATTAAGACGATTGGCGTTGAGGAATGGCTCAACGTTTGGGAGAAGAGCGCCACGTGGGACATCGCCCAGTCGACGATCTCGTCGCCCACCATGGGCGAGCTGCGCGCGCTCGATGAGCAGGACGGCGCCACGTTCTACGAGCGCCTGGACCGCGAGAAGATGAACTACGGCTGGATCGAGGGCTCTCCGGAGTTTAAGGCCGAGGTTGCCAAGCTGTATCGTCGCGAGGTCAATCCCGATCACATTCTGCAGACCAATGGCTGCACGGGCGCTAACCTCAACGCCATCATGGCCGTGGTCGAGCCCGGCGACCATGTCATCGCCGAGTGGCCCACCTACGCGCCGCTCTACGAGATTCCGCGTACGCTCGGTGCCGAGGTCGAGTATTGGGAGCTTCGCGAGGAGCTTGGCTGGAGGCCCGATATCGAGGAGCTTAAGCGCTTGGTGCGTCCCAATACCAAGCTCATCTGCATTAACAACGCATCGAACCCCATCGGAACGGTGCTCGATGCCGATACGCTCGGCCAGATTGCCGAGATCGCCCGTTCGGTTGGCGCCTATGTGCTGTGCGACGAGGTGTACCTGCCGCTTGAGAACACCAAGGCCTTTATGTCGATGGTCGACATGTACGAGAAGGCCATTGTCACCAACTCGGTGTCCAAGACCTATTCGACGCCTGCGGCCCGCGTGGGCTGGGTCGTGGCCGACGAAGAAGTGTCCAACCGCATCCGCACCTACCGCGACTACACCATGATCTGCGGCGGCGTGTTCAACGATGCCCTGGCGACCTATGTGCTTGAGCACAAGGATAAGATTCTCGAGCGCAATCGCAAGATCGTGTTTGGCAACCGCGATATCGCGCAGGCTTGGATCGATACGCAGCATCGCGTTTCCTGGACGGCCCCGCAGGGAATATCCACCTCGTTTATCCAGCTGGATATTCCCGAGGATGACGAGGAATTCTGTAAGCGCCTGTTGGCCGAGAGGGGAGTGCTGCTGGTCCCCGGTAGCCGCTTTGAGCTTCCCTGCGGCGCACGCCTGGGCTACTGCGCGAGCGAAGACGTTCTTCGCGAGGGCCTGAGGCTTTTGGGCGAGGCACTGGCGGAGTTCGATCGCTAGGATTCCGACGATCTTCGAGGGCCTTATCCAAATTGGCCGAAGATAATCGAAAACGGACCCGTTTCCCTAGGGGAAGCGGGTTCGTTTTTCTATACCGAGAAGTCAAGTTGTTACAAATGGGGCCGTAAAGCGAGCCGGTATCCGCTGGGCCTTATACTGAGCTTCCGGTGAACGGTATCAAGCGTCTGGTAAACGGTAATTTGTTTACCAGAAATGAATAGGACAAAATTTTTTCTGAATAAAAATGAAAATGGTTGAGACGCGGCATGAATCGCTAATTCTATTCATAGCTTTATTAGAAATATGCAATTTGAGGGTGGTTTAATAAAGTTAAGTTCCATTTGCTATTTGGATTGAAAACGCGTTTTAGCACGTAAATAAACTTTATTAAATCAAAGTGTGCCATGCGTGAAGTATATGTGTATGCCGTTCACCCCTCATATAAAACCGTTCGGGGGCGAGGTGGAAGTATGGACTGATTTTGGATATAAAT
>USCJ01000039.1 GCA_900553215.1 uncultured Collinsella sp. | reverse complement strand
CAGCGCAAGGGCAACAAGCGTCGTAGCCGCGCCTGCGCCGTCAACATCGTCCCCAACACCACCGGTGCTGCTAAGGCTATCGGCCTGGTTCTCCCCGAGCTCAACGGTAAGCTCATCGGTGCCGCCCAGCGCGTCCCGACGCCGACCGGCTCCATCACCAACCTCTACGCTGTTGTTGACAAGAAGGTCACCGTCGACGAGGTCAACGCCGCTATGAAGGCCTACGCTTCCACCATCTCCGAGACCTTCGGTTACAACGAGGACGACATCGTCTCCACCGACATCATCGGCGAGACCCACGGCTCCATCTTCGACGCCACTCAGACCATGTGCTCTGACCTCGGCAACGGCCAGACCCTCGTTCAGGTCACCTCTTGGTACGACAACGAGAACTCCTACACCTCTCAGATGGTCCGCACCATCAAGTACTTCGAGAAGTTCGTTGCTTAATTTAGCTTTTAGCGAATAGCTCGTTGAGCGTCTAAAGAAGGGCGCGGCCTCATAGGGCTTACACCCTAGGGTCGCGCCCTTTTTATAGGAAATCGTCTGCCGTAATGGGAGGCAGACACGTACGAAAGGTAGAAGCAAACATGGCCTTTACCAAGAAGACCGTCCGCGACATCGATGTCGACGGCAAGCGCGTTCTCGTCCGCGTTGACTTCAACGTGCCTATCAAGGATGGCGTCGTTGGCGACACCACCCGCATCAAGGCTGCCCTGCCCACCATCAACTACCTCGTTGAGCACAACGCTCGCGTCATCCTCATGAGCCACCTCGGCCGTCCCGATGGCACCGGCTTCCAGCCCGAGCTCTCCCTTGAGCCTGTCGCCAAGAAGCTCGCTGAGCTCTCTGGTCTCGATGTTGCCTTTGTCGCCGACACCTACGGCGAGAAGGCTGCTGAGGCTGTTGCCGCCGTCGAGCCGGGCAAGGTCCTCGTTCTCGAGAACGTCCGTTTTGACAAGCGTGAGAAGAAGAACGATCCCGAGATCGCCAAGAAGCTCGCTTCCTATGGTGACGTCTTCGTTCTCGATGCCTTCGGCACCGCTCACCGCGCCCAGGGTTCCGTTGTGGGCCCCGCCGCTTACCTGCCCGCCGTCGCCGGCTTCCTGCTCGAGAAGGAGGTCGACACGCTGACCGGTATCTTCGCCGAGCCCGAGCGCCCCTTCGTCGCTATCGTCGGCGGTTCCAAGGTTTCCTCCAAGATCGGCGTTCTCGATCACCTCATCGACTCCGCTGACACCCTGATCATCGGTGGTGGCATGGCCTATACCTTCTTCCTGGCTCAGGGCCTGTCCGTTGGTCAGTCCCTCAAGGAAGAGGACTGGGTCGAGCGCGCCGGCGAGATGCTCAAGAAGGCCGAGGAGAAGGGCGTCAAGATCCTGCTCCCCATCGATAACCGCGTTGCCGATCACTTTGGCGAGGACGCTGTCCCCGAGGTTGTCGCTTCCGACGCTATCCCCGATGACCGTGAGGGTATGGACATCGGCCCCAAGACCGAGGAGCTCTACGCCGAGGCCGTCAAGGGCGCCAAAACCGTGTTCTGGAACGGCCCCATGGGTGTCTTCGAGTTCGACAACTTCGCTCACGGCACCCAGGCTATCGCCGAGGCCGTCGCCGAGGCCGACTGCACCTCGATCATCGGCGGTGGCGACTCTGTCGCGGCTGTCAACAAGTTCAACCTGGCCGACAAGATGAGCTGGATCTCCACCGGTGGTGGCGCTTCCATGGAGCTCGTCGAGGGTAAGGCCCTGCCCGGAGTGGAGGCGCTTCTCGATGCCTAATCGCACCCTTCTCATCGCTGGTAACTGGAAGATGAACAACGACGTCGCCGAGGCCGCCAAGCTCGCCGACGAGCTGGCTCAGGCTCTGCCCGAGGTTCCGGCTGGCGTCGAGGTGCTCGTCTGCCCTCCGACCATCGACATCACCACGGTTCATGACCGCATTCAGGCTGCCCCCATCGCCCTCGGTGCACAGAACGTGTACTGGGAGGCCAAGGGTGCCTTCACCGGTGAGTCCTCTTGCGACATGCTCAAGTCCGCTGGCTGCACCTACTGCATCATCGGTCACTCCGAGCGTCGCGACTACTTCCACGAGACCGACGAGGATCAGAACAAGAAGGCCAAGGCTCTCGTTGCCGCCGGTCTTGTTCCCGTCTTCTGCTGCGGCGAGTCTCTCGAGGTCCGCGAGGCTGGCACCTATGTCGAGCACGTCGTGAACCAGGTCAAGGCTGGTCTCGAGGGGCTCGAGATTACTTGCCCCAAGCAGGTCGTCGTCGCCTACGAGCCCATCTGGGCTATCGGCACCGGCAAGACCGCTACCGCCGAGGACGCTCAGGAGGTCTGCGGCGCTATCCGTGAGACCCTCAAGGAGATGTTCGGCGAGGAGCTCGCCAACGGCATCCGCGTTCTCTACGGCGGTTCCGCTAAGCCCGGCAACATCGCCGAGCTCGTCGCCAAGCCCGACGTTGACGGCGCCCTCGTGGGCGGCGCTTCGCTCAAGGCTGCCGACTTCGCCTCTATGGTCGTCAAGGCAGGCGAGTAGGACATATGGCACAGCGTCACCTTCCTGCACTCCTGATCATCATGGATGGCTGTGGCCTGGCTCCGGCCGATGGCGAGAACGCCGTCGCCGCTGCCAAGACGCCCTTCCTTGATAGCCTGTACGAGAAGTATCCTCACACCACGCTCGGCGCTTCGGGCGAGGACGTGGGCCTTCCCGACGGCCAGATGGGCAACTCCGAGGTGGGCCACCTCAACATCGGTGCCGGCCGCATCGTCTTCCAGGAACTTTCGCGCATCAACAACGCCATCAAGGATGGCTCCATCGCTAAGAACGAGGTTTTCGTCAAGGCTATGGACGATGTCAAGGCCGAGGGCAAGACCCTTCACGTTATGGGCCTTATGAGCCCTGGCGGCGTTCACTCCCACATGAACCACGTCGAGGCTCTGGTCAAGATGGCTGCCCAGCATGGGATCAAGACCGTTCGCGTTCACGCCTTTATGGATGGCCGCGACGTCGATCCGCAGTCCGGTGCCGGCTACATGAGCGAGTTCTGCGCCTTCCTGGCTAAGATCTCCGAGGAGACCGGTTGCGACGCTCGCGTTGCCACCGTCTCGGGCCGTTATTGGGCCATGGACCGCGATAATCGTTGGGAGCGCATCAAGCGCGCCTACGACGTCATGGTCAACGCGTCCGATGCCGATACCGACCCCGTTGCCGGTATCAAGGCCTACTACAAGAAGGACCCGCGCGGCGACGAGTTCGTCGAGCCCTTCGCTGCCCACAACGAGGGCATCCACGAGGGCGACGCGGCCATCTTCTTCAACTTCCGTCCCGACCGCGCCCGTCAGATGACCCGCGTTTTCACGGACAAGGAGTTCGACGGCTTTGAGCGTGAGCAGATCAAGCTTTCGCACTTTGTGACGATGACCGAGTACGATCCGACGTTTGACGTTGAGGTCGCCTTCCCCAAGACGTTCCCCGAGAACGTCCTGGCCGACGTCATCGCAGCCAATGGCCTGAAGCAGCTGCACACCGCCGAGACCGAGAAGTACGCCCACGTGACGTTCTTCCTCAACGGTGGCATCGAGGAGCCCAAGGAGGGCGAGGAGCGCGTGCTCGTCGCTTCCCCCAAGGTTGCTACCTACGATCTGCAGCCCGAGATGAGCGCTCCCGAGGTTACTGAGAAGCTCGTCTCCGCTATTAACGAGGATCGCGCTGACTTCTACATCGTGAACTTCGCGAACTGCGACATGGTTGGTCACACCGGCGTGTTCGATGCTGCCGTCAAGGCTGTCGAGGCCGTTGACGAGGCTCTCTCCAAGGTTGTCCCGGCGATTCTCGCCAAGGGCGGCTTTGCGCTGATCACCGCCGACCATGGCAACGCCGACCACATGTTTGACGTCGCTACCGACGGTTCTAAGCATCCGTTTACGGCTCACACCACCAACCGTGTGCCGTTCATCATCGTTGATGAGAAGGCCAAGCTTACCGGTATCGAGGACGGTCGTCTCTCCGATATCGCTCCGACCATGCTCACCATTGCTGGTCTCGAGCCTTCCGCCGAGATGACGGGTCGCGTGCTCGCCACCGAGGCCTAAAGAAAACAACTAACGTTTTCTTGTAAGGGGGGTTGTCCACGTCCGGGCAACCCCCTTTTGCGCTATTTCTACCCCGTCCCCAAATGGCAGATGGGGGAGTGCTTGAGGTTGTGGTACAGTACTGAAGTTCGAATTGTTCTATTAAGGAGCTTATCTATGGGTCCGTTCCAGATTCTTCTGTTTGTCGTTTGGGCTGTGTCTGCCGTGGCGCTGACGATTCTCGTTCTGATGCACTCCGGTAAGGGCACCGGTGTTTCGGATATGATCGCCAGCTCTCTGTATAATTCCACCTCTGCCACGGGCGTTATGGAGCAGAACCTGGACCGCCTGACCGTTATCATGGCTGTCGTGTTTGCCGTGTGCGTCGTGCTGTGCATGTTCTTCTTCCCCCAGGGCATCGTGGGCTACTAAGCTCGAGTTGCATATACGCTTGAAAAGGGTTCCGCAAGTGCGGGACCCTTTTTGTTTACATGTTTGTAACAGGGTCAAAATATCCCCACATACTTCGCCTAACTAAAGAAATTCTCGACCGTTAACCGGAATCAGCGCCAAATTGTGCATAAAATGCGCTACTGTATTGCAAACGTTGGCCCGCATTGCATAACCAGCCATAACGGCGGACCGCGTTTGAATGGTTCGATCGGGTTGTCTCGACGTTGCCCAATCGAATTCACTTTGTCCTATCTCATAAGGAGGATGGCATGGCTGATTCTATGTTCCACCAGCCCGTTATGGGTCGTCGCGCCTTTGTCGGCGGCACCCTCGCTGCGAGCTCCATGGCTTTTCTTGCCGCATGCGGCAAGAAGGGCGGCGACGCTTCCGGTTCTGAGTCCGGTTCGACGCTGAACTTCTACATTAACAACCCGGTTTGCATCGACCCCTACAACGTCCAGGAGGATCAGGGCACTCAGGTCAACTACCAGCTGTTCGATGCTCTGACCACCTACGACAACGAGAAGGGCGAGATTGTCCCGCTGGCTTGCGAGTCCTTCGAGGCCAACGATGACGCCACCGAGTTCACCTTCAAGATCAAGAAGGCCAAGTTCCACAACGGTGACGACGTTACCTCCAAGTCCTTCAAGCTCGGTTGGGAGCGTCTGGTCAACACCAAGTCGGCCATCGCTACCGAGTATGGTCCTTCCGAGGTCTCCTATCACCTTTCCATGGTCGAGGGCTATGACGATCTGCTTGCCGGTAACGCTACTGAGCTCAGCGGTGTTACTTGCCCCGACGATGAGACCCTCGTCGTCAAGCTGTCTTCCGCTTACGCCGACTTCCCCTTCGTCGCATCTCACCCGGCTCTGGCCCCGGTTCCCGAGTGCGCCGAGTCCGATGTCAAGAGCTTCTACCTCGCCCCGATCGGTAACGGCCCGTTCATGATGGACGGCAAGTGGGAGGATGGTCAGGAGATCAACCTCAAGAAGTTCGACGATTACTATGGCGACAAGGCCAAGATCGATGGCATCCACTTCCAGGTCATCAAGGACATGGAGACCGCTTACAAGGAGTTCCAGGCCGGTAACCTCGATGTCTGCGACGTTCCCGTTGCTCAGATCGACGCCGCCAAGAAGGATCGCGGCGTGTCCAAGGACGGCTACACCATGGGTGACGGCGAGCGCATGCTGCTCGGCGCCGAGCCTTCCACGTACTACCTGACCTGCAACAACACGGCCGAGCCGTTCAACAACGCTGACCTGCGTAGGGGCATCTCCCTGGCCATCAACCGTGAGGCCATCTGCAAGACCATCTTCAAGGGCACCCGTACCCCCGCCGACGGCATCGTTCCTCCGGGAATCGCCGGCTACAAGGAGGGCGCATGGGAGTTCTGCGAGTACAACGTTGATAAGGCCAACGAGTACCTCGACAAGGTTGCTCCAGCCGGCGCCAACGGCGACCGCGGCATCAACGTGATCCTGTCCTACAACCAGGATGGTGGCCATAAGGAGATCATGGAGTCCATCATCGGTGACCTCGCCAAGGTGGGCGTTACCGCTACTTCCGATACCCCTGAGTGGTCTGCCCTGCTCGAGCAGTATCAGAACTTTAACTATCAGTTCGGTCGTCTGGGCTGGATTGCCGACTACCCGATCATGGACAACTTCCTGTACCCGCTGTTCCACTCCGACTCCCTCGGCGGCGACAACCGTTCCGGTTACAGCAACCCCGAGTTCGACGCTAAGGTTGACGAGGCTCGTACCACGGTTGACGACGATGAGCGTATCGCCAAGATGCAGGAGGCCGACGCTATGGTCGCTGCCGACTGCCCGGTCATCCCGGTGATGTTCTACACGCACACCATCGCCGGCTCCGATCGCATCAAGCACCTCTATGTTGATCCGCAGAAGCACGCCGATCTGGGTACCGCTGAGCTCGCCTAAGAGTTGCAGCTTCCGTGAGGGTCAAGTATTTACGTAGACCTCATGGGAAACATACAGTTCCCCCTAACCTGGGGTAAACTGGCTGATGGTAATTTTGGGATGCCGGTCTGGCGATCGGCATCCCATTTAGGTTAATCCCTAGATAGGGGAGTGGTATGGGTAAGTACATCGTTAAACGTGTGCTTCAGTTCATCCCGGTGTTTTTGGGCGTCACGCTGATTCTGTTCGCCCTCCAGAATATCGTGCCGGGAGATCCGATCAAGCTGATCGGTGGAGACAAGGCTCTGTCCCCCGAGGTGGAGCTTCAGCTTCGCGTTCGCTATCACCTGGTCCAGTCGGACGAGGATGGCAACGCGATTCTTGACGAGAACGGCGACCCCGTTCAAACGTCGCTCGTGGACCGTTACTTGTATTACATGAACGGCCTGCTTCATGGCGATCTGGGCAATTCGTATCAGCGCAAGCTGCCGGTTACGGAAATCTTTGCCCAGAAGTATCCGTATACGGTCAAACTTGCCGCGTGCGCCATCGTGCTCGAGGCAATCATGGGTATCGGTGCGGGTATCATTTCGGCAGTAAAGCGTTACTCCTTCTGGGATATTTTGGTAACGCTGACCACCTCGATCCTCGTTGCCGTTCCTGCCTTCTGGCTCGGTATGTTGTTGCAGCTGTTCTTTGGTGTCATCCTCAAGGATGCCACCGGCGGCGCGTTCTCCATGCCGATCTCGGGTGCTGGTGGTTCCAGCTCTCAGTATCAGGATTGGATGCACTATGTGCTTCCGACCATTACGCTGGCTTCGGTTTCGACCGCCTATGCTGCCCGCATCATGCGCTCGCAGCTGCTCGACGTCATGAACCAGGATTACATCCGCACAGCAAAGGCCAAGGGTCTCTCCAATCGTGCGATCATCATCAAGCATGCGCTTAAGAATGCACTCATCCCCGTCGTTACCTATATTGGTGTCGACTTCGGCGCCATGCTTTCGGGCGCCATCCTGACCGAGACGGTCTTTAACTGGCCCGGTATTGGCTATGAGGTCTACCGCGCCATCAGCATGCGCGACTGGCCCATCGTTATGGGCGGCGTTACGCTCATCGTTGTCGTCGTTATGGTGATCAACCTGCTCGTCGACATTAGCTATGCATTCCTCGACCCGCGCATCCGCCTTGGCGGTCCGTCGGATAAGGCTTAAGGGAGGTACGTCTCATGCAGGAAACTGATTCTCAGTCTCAGGGGCAGGCTACCGCCACCAAGGCCGCATCTGCTCCCGCCAAGTCCCGCACGCTGTGGGGCGACGCTTTCAAGCGTCTTCGTAAGAACAAGCTCGCCGTTATCGGTGTCTGCTGGATCATCATCGTTGTTGTGGTTGCCCTGACCGCCGATTTGTGGGCTAAGCCCTGGCTCGGTTCGCCGACGGCCTCCGACTCGACTACCATGGCCGAGACTTCGCTGTTGGCTCCGTGTGCCGAGCACCCGTTTGGCACCGACTCCCTTGGTCGTGACATTCTCGTCCGTGTTATCTACGGTGCACGCGTTTCGCTTTCCGTCGGTATTATGGCCACCGCCATCTCCACGGTGATCGGTCTGGTCATGGGCGCCCTCGCCGGTTTCTATGGTGGCATCTGGGATACGATCATCATGCGCTGCGCGGACATCTTCCTGGCGTTCCCGTACGTCCTATTCGTTGTCGCCATGATCGCCGTTATCGGCCGTGGTCTTCAGAACGTCTTTATCGCCATCGGTATTCTCGGCTGGCCTTCGATTGCGCGCGTCTTCCGATCCGCGATCCTGACGGTCAAAGAGAACGACTATGTTGACGCCGCTCGCGCTATGGGTGCATCCGATGCCCGTATCGTTATGCGCCATATCTTCCCGAACTCCGTTGCTTCTATCGTGGTCTACGCGACCATGAACATTGGTGGCGCTATTCTGACCGAGTCCGCTCTGTCCTTCCTTGGCATGGGCGTTATCCCGCCTACGCCTTCGTGGGGCTCCATGATTCAGGACGGTCAGCAGTATCTTCTGACTGCTCCCTGGATGATGATCATGCCCGGTCTGGCAATTCTCTCGACGGTGCTCGCCTTCACTCTACTTGGTGACGGTCTGCGCGACGCCCTCGACGTCAAGATGAAGGACGCATAAGGATGAAGAAGAACAAGAACTATGTGGACCTGAAGGACCAGCCGGTTCCCGAGGGCCAGCATCTGCTCGAGGTCGATGACCTTAAGATGTATTTCCACACCGAGGATGGCGTCGTTCGCGCCGTCGATGGTGTGTCCTACACGCTCGATCGCGGTGAGACCCTGGGTGTCGTCGGTGAGTCCGGCTCTGGTAAGTCCGTGACCGCCATGACCATCATGGGCCTTATCTCGATGCCTCCGGGAAAGATTGAGGGCGGTGACGTTCGCTATCGCGGTCGTTCCATCCTCGAGATGACCGAGGAAGAGATGCAACACATTCGCGGTAACGATATCGCGATGATCTTCCAGGATCCTATGACCTCCCTTAACCCGGTCTATAAGATCGGTAAGCAGGTGGGCGAGGGCCTTCGTCTGCACCGTGGCTACTCCAAGCAGGAGGCGCTCAAGCGCGCCACCGAGCTTTTGGACCTCGTTGGTATCCCCGAGCCCGAGAAGCGCGTCAACGAGTATCCGCACCAGTTCTCCGGCGGCATGCGTCAGCGTGTCATGATCGCTATGGCTCTTGCCTGCGATCCCGATATTCTGATTGCCGACGAGCCCACGACTGCTCTGGACGTTACCATTCAGGCTCAGATTATCGAGCTCATGCAGGAGATGCAGGAGAAGAACGGCAACGCCATTATCATGATTACCCATGACCTGGGTGTTGTCGCCGATATGGCCGATAAGATCATGGTTATGTACGCCGGCCGTCCTGTCGAATTCGGTACTGCTGAGGAGATCTTCTACGAGAGCCGCCACCCCTACACCTGGGGCCTTATCCGCTCCATCCCGGAGCAGGCTATCGATGAGAAGAAGCCGCTTACGCCGATTCACGGCAACCCGCCCTCGCTCATGAACCTGCCCGAGGGTTGCGTGTTCTCGCCTCGTTGCCCCTATGCGACGGACAAGTGCCGCAAGCAGCGCCCCGAGCGCGTTGTCACCGAGTCTGGTCATTACTCTGCGTGCCACTACTCCGGTGACCCCGAGTTCCTCAAGAACGCTCCTGAGACGTCCCGTACCCGCAAGGATTCCAAGAAGGGAGGCGAGGCGTAATGGCAGATACCAACGAGCGTACTCCGCTGCTTAAGGTCGAGCACCTCTCTAAGGAGTTCCCCGCCGAGTCCGGCATGTTCGCCAAGCGCTTCTCCAAGCGTGTCGTCTCTGCTGTGAATGACATTTCGTTCGAGATTTATCCGGGCGAGACCTTTGGCCTGGTCGGCGAGTCTGGCTGCGGCAAGTCCACCACGGGCCGCACCATCATGCGCCTGACCAAGCCGACGGCAGGCAAAGTGTTCTTCCAGGGCAAAGACGTTGCCGAGATGAGCAAGCACGAGATCAAGGATATGCGTCGCGAGATGCAGTTCATCTTCCAGGACCCCTATGCTTCGCTCAACCCTCGCATGACCATCGGCGAGATTGTTTCTGAGCCCATGACCATTCATGGCGTGGGTACCAAGGAAGAGCGTATCGAGCGCGTCCGCGAACTGCTGGACGTCGTCGGTCTGAACCCCGAGCACATCAACCGCTATCCGCACGAGTTCTCGGGCGGCCAGCGCCAGCGTGTCGGCATTGCCCGCGCCTTTGCGCTCAAGCCCAAGCTGATCATCTGCGACGAGCCCGTCTCTGCACTTGACGTATCCATTCAGGCCCAGGTTCTGAACCTTCTTAAGGAGCTCCAGGATAAGTTCGGTACGGCTTATCTCTTCATTGCTCACGACCTCTCTGTCGTGCAGCACATTTCTGATCGCGTTGCCGTTATGTATCTGGGCAAGATGGTCGAGGTTTCGGACTGGAAGACGCTCTACAGTGAGCCGCACCACCCGTACACGCAGTCGCTGCTGTCTGCTGTGCCGGTGCCCGATCCGGATATCCAGAAGACCCGCAAGCGCATCATTCTCGCTGGCGATCCGCCGTCGCCGCTGGATCCGCCGACCGGATGCCGTTTCCACACGCGCTGCCCGATCGCGCAGGGCATCTGCTCCGAGAAGCTTCCTGAGTTTAAGGAAGTCGCCCCGGGTCACTGCTGCGCGTGCCACTTCGCCG
>USCJ01000038.1 GCA_900553215.1 uncultured Collinsella sp. | reverse complement strand
AGCAAGGTTTAGCAGACATTAACGTGGCGTTCCCAGTGTGCGGCGGAGGGGGCGGGCCTGAGACATATTAAGGTTGCTGCTCTACAGTCCTGCTCACGACGGAGAGCACATTAAGTGCTCTCCTGTTCGTGCGGAATTCGCGACAAACTTAACCCCAGCCCCGGCACCCGGCGGGCAAACGTCGTTGGGCTTATCACTAACATGAAATGGGTGCTTGCATATCGTCCGCTAGCTTGGCACGGTACAATGCTTTCAGATTTAAATTTGTAAATTAGTGGGGTTAATTCATGGCAGAATCTCGTGCGGAGCGTAGGGCTCGTCGTGCTTTGATCGAAGCGACTGAAGGGTCGGAGGAGAAAAAATCTTCTACGAAATCCAAGTCATCTCAGGATGCGAAGGGTAAGTCGGCCAAGGGCAAGGCTAAGGCCAAGCGCCCCAGTTCTCGTCGGAGCGAGGATAAGGCATCTCAGACTCGCTCCAAGCGCTCGCATAAAGATCCGGTTTCGTCTGCGCGTAAGGTTGTGGACCCCAAGTCTCCCTGTTCGATCATGAAAGCTTGCGGTGGGTGCACGGCGCTCAATCGTCCTTATAAAAAGCAGTTGGCAGCTAAGCAGGCTGCTATGGAGGAGCTTTTTGCTGCTCTTTGCGAGCGCGAGGGTATTAGCGTCGACCCCATTCGCGGTATGGGCGTCACCTTGGGCGACCCGGGCAAGTATCCTGCGCCGCGTGGTTTTCGTCATAAGGCTGCCACTCCCTTTGCTCCCGGTAAGGAGGGCGCTGTCCGCTGCGGCTTCTTTGAGCGCGGTTCGCACAAAATCGTTGCCGTGCCCGAATGCCCCGTCGAGGTACCGGGCGCCCGACAGATTCTTAACGGCATCGCGCGTGAAGCTGAGCGCCTGCACATTCCCGCCTTTAACGAGGACAAGCATCTGGGCTTGCTCCGCTATGCCGTCGTCCGCTGCGGTTGGCGTACCGACCAGATTATGGTCACCCTCGTGACCGCTCAGCGCGACTTGCCGCATGCGCAGGAGTTCTTTGAGGCTGTCGCCGCACTCGATCCGCATATCGTCACCGTTGCCCAAAACATCAACGGACGCCCCGGTAACGCCATCTTGGGTGAGGAGACTCGCATCGTCTATGGCGCCGAGTGCATGCGCGACCAGCTGCTCGGTTGCGAATTCGATATCTCCCCTACCGCGTTCTACCAGACCAACCCGCAGCAGACCGAGCTGCTCTACCAGCTCGCTATCGATGGCATGGATCTGCGCCAGGACGATGTGCTTATGGATGCCTACTGCGGCAGCGGCACCATCGGTCTTTGCGCAGCTAAAGAAGCCCAGAACAAGGGTATCGGAATCATGCTGCTCGGTGTGGAGCGCAACCCGGCGGGCATTGCCGACGCACGCCGCAATGCCGAGCTCAACGGCCTCACCCGCAGCGCTTGGTTTATGGCCGACGACGCCACCGATTACATCCTGGACGCTGCCGATAACAACGAGCGCGTTGACGTTCTCTCCATCGACCCGCCGCGCGCCGGCTCCACACCCGAGTTCCTCGAAGCCGCCTGCGCACTTAAGCCGCGCCGCATCACCTATATCAGCTGCAACCCCGTCACCCAAGAGCGCGACCTACACCAGCTCCTCGACGGAGGTTATCGCCTGCTCAAGATCACGCCGGTCGACATGTTCCCTCATACCGACCACACCGAGACCGTCGCGGTCCTCGAGCGCCGCTAATCCACCGGCACAAGAAAGGGGGCGGCCCGTCTGGACTGCCCCCTTCGCTTGGTTTATGAACTCCGCTACATCCCCTTGCGCAGGTCGCACACGCCGGCTGCCGCCATCTCGCGCAGCAGCGTCTCGCGATCGCGCGTCACGATCAAATCCAACGGGAAGTGAATCTCGTCGAGCATCTTGCGCGCCTGGTCGAGCTTGCCAATGGCCATACCAATGTGTGCGTCGGTCGAGACACCGATCCCCACGCCCAGCTCGGCGCAGCGCTCGGCAATCTTGCGACACACGTTCCAATGCTCGGCATCCGTGCCATGCTCAAGACTATGGTTGTTGATCTCGATGATCTTGTGCTTGGCCTTGGCCGCCAACAGCACCTCATCGATATCGAACGGCACGCCCGAACGACCCGCATGCCCAAGCATGAACACCTTGGGGTGCTCCAGGGCATTGATGTACATCTGGGTCGTTTGGGCGAGCGCCGCGCCTTCGGCAAACTGCGGGTTATGCACGCTTGCCACCAAATAATCCAAATTACGCGTCACCAAATCGAACAGCGAATGCTCACGACTATACGAATCGCCGGCAATATCGAGCGTGACAGGAGTGTCCTCGCCAAACAGGCTTCCGTCCAGCGAAACGATATCGGCCTCGGCACCACGCAGCACCAGCACGCCGCTCCAAATGCGCGGCCAGATATCCTGGTTGATAAAGAACTGATAACTGCGCAGGTCATTAGGGCAAGCCGTAACCATAGAGCTCAGATGGTCGGCAGATCCGAGCACCTGCAGGCCACGCTCTGCCGCCCAGTACACATTCTCCTCAATGGTCGAATATGCATGCGCAGAGAACATCGTATGGGTATGAATGTCACAAGAAAGCAGGTAGGGCATCAGGTCTCCTTATCTGGCACGGCCGTCGCTTATATTCATTGTACGCATAGCCTTCGATAGTCGTAAAACCACTCCATCCCAAAGACACAACGTCCATGACAACGGGGTCCGGCTTAACACCAAACCCCGTTTCACGTAAAACATTGTAGGCAGAGCGCTTTACTTTTAACGATACTCGTCCGCCAACTGTTTCCAAGCGGGTAGCGAATTGATAATCGTCTCGTAACTCACGCAATAGCCCAGGCGGAACCAGCCCGGCATACCAAAGCTGTCCGAGGGAACCGCAAGCAACTCATACTTCTTTGCGCGCTCGCAAAACGCATTCGCATCGGGCTCCAACGCTTTCACCCATAGGTAGAACGCGCCATCCGGCTCAACATAGGTGTAGCCATACTCCGCTAGTGCGTCGGTAAGCGCGGTGCGGTTGCGTGCATAGGCCTCAACGTCACTCGGCTCATCGATGCAGTCGATAATTACGCGCTGGAAGAGTGCCGGTGCGCATACAAAACCCAGCGTACGGGCAGCACCCGCAACAGCCGGCATCAGACGGGCAGCCTGCGGATTGGTGTTGGGAACCAAGATCCACCCCACGCGCTCACCCGGCAGCGACAGCGACTTGGAATACGAGTAGCACACGATGGTGTGCTCGTAGATCGAGGGCACCCAAGGCACCTCGGCACCGTACACGATTTCGCGGTACGGCTCATCCGAGATGAGCATAATCGGATTCTCGGGATCGCGCTGAGCGTTGGCCTCGCGCAGAACATTGGCCAGTCGCGTCAGCGTGTCGCGCGTATATACGGCACCGGTCGGGTTGTTGGGAGAGTCGATGATGACGGCCGCCGTCTTATCGCTAATCGCCTTGAGCACGTTGTCCACGCTCAGCTGGAACGTATCCTCATCGGCGAGCGCCTCAACACACGTACAGCCGGCCTTCTCAATCCAAACGCGATACTCCGGAAAGTATGGGGCGATAACAATAACCTCGTCGCCCGGGTTCGTAACGGCGTTGAGCGTGCAGGTGAGCGAAGCCGCGGCACCCACCGTCATAAAGACGTCTTTGCCCTCATAGTTCGTTCCAAAGCGGCGGTTGAGCGATTCGGCGACGGCTGCTCGACATTGCGGCAGGCCCGGAGCGGGGGTGTAGCCGTGCAACTGGTCACTCGGCAGCTCCAGGGCCTTCTTAATCGACTCAGCCACAGCAGCGGGCGCCGGAACACTCGGGTTGCCCAGCGAAAAATCGAATACGTTCTCCGCACCGATCTGCGCCTTGCGCTCAAGACCATAGCTAAAAATCTCACGGATGATGGAGCTTTCCGCACCGCGAGCATACATAGTTTCGTTGATCATCTGTTCCCCTTTCGCATAGGCGCTATTGTACGCTTTAGCCGAGCAAAGTGCCGCAGCAATGTTGATTGGGGACAGACTTAAATGCGTGAAAACGCTCATTTAAGTCTGTCCCCAATCAACAGACGGCCCCATATCGCTCAAAAGAAAAAGCCTCCGCAGGTTTCCCCGCAGAGGCTTTCGCCACAAAGACTATTTGTCGGCGTCGGTGTCGGCATCGGCATCGACGACGGCATGGTCATCGTCAGCATCATCGGATGCGGCTTCGGCATCCTCCTGCATGGCCGCCAGCTCCTCCTCGCTCATGCGAGGCGCGCGCTTCTTGGTCGGCATGCCGGCCGCCTTGGCATTGCGCTCCTCCTTGGCCGCCAGGATATCGCCCTCGCGCTCAAGGTAGGCATTCCACTCGTTGTCGAGCAGGGCGTTCACGGCGTCGCCTTCGACGGTCTCGCGCTCAAGCAGCACCTTCGCCATCAGATCGAGCTGATCGCGACGGGCATCCAAAATCTCGACCGCACGACGATGGGCTTTTCGCGCATGATGCGCTGAACCTCGATATCGATGCGGCGTGCCGTCTCCTCGGAGTAATCCTGGTGATCGGCGTAATCGCGACCCAGGAACACCTGATGCTGCGCCTCGCCAAACACTTGCGTGCCCAGCTCCTCGCTCATGCCCAGACGCGTAACCATCTCGCGCGCCATCTTGGTCGCACGCTCCAGGTCGTTGCTCGCGCCCGACGTGATGTCATCGCACATGAGCTCCTCGGCAACGCGACCGCCCAAGAACACGGCGAGCTCGTCGAGCATCTCGTTCTTAGTCTTGAGGAAGTGGTCCTCCTGCGGAAGCTGCAGCGTGTAGCCCAGGGCCTGACCGCGGCTGACGATCGAGATCTTGTGAACCGGATCGGAATGCTCCAAGATGTGGCCCACCAGGGCGTGACCGCTCTCGTGGTAGGCAATCGTGGTGCGCGCTCGGCCTCGGTCATCACGCGACCCTTGCGCTGCGGTCCGGCAATCACGCGCTCCATCGATTCCTCGACCTCGTCCATCGAGATCACGGAACGATGGCGGCGAGCAGCCAACAGTGCAGACTCAATGAGCATGTTCGCCAGGTCGGCACCGGTAAAGCCAACGGTCATCTGGGCGAGCTTCTCAAACTTAACGTCCTCGTCCATCGGCTTTTTTTCGGCATGCACGCGCAAGATCTGCTCGCGGCCCTTCACATCCGGACGGTCGACCGTAACCTGACGGTCAAAACGGCCGGGACGCAGCAATGCCGGATCCAGGATGTCAGGACGGTTGGTCGCAGCGATCAGGATGACCGACTCGCTCTCCTCAAAACCGTCCATCTCGACCAACAGCTGGTTGAGCGTCTGCTCGCGCTCGTCGTGACCGCCGCCCAAGCCGGCTCCGCGCTGACGTCCCACGGCGTCGATCTCATCGATGAAGATGATCGACGGGGCCTGGGACTTGGCCTCCTTAAAGAGGTCACGCACACGGCTGGCGCCGACACCTACGAACATCTCGACAAAGTCGGAACCCGAGATGCTAAAGAACGGCACGCCCGCCTCGCCGGCAACAGCCTTGGCCAGCAGCGTTTTACCGGTGCCCGGAGGGCCAACCAGCAACACGCCACGCGGGATCTTGGCGCCCAGCTTGCGATAGCGATCCGGATCGCTCAAAAAGTCACGGATCTCCTCGAGCTCCTCGACTGCCTCGTCCACGCCGGCAACGTCTTCAAACTTGACCTTGGGGCGTGTGGCCTCGTTGGTCTTGGCGTTGGTCTTGCCAAACTGCATGTTCCTGTTGTTGGCGCCCATCATCTGGCGCATAAAGTAGAACATGATGGCGATCAGGGCAATCGTCGGAAGCACACTCATCGCCAAGTCGCCCCAAAAATCGGGATCGTTGGTGTTGACGATGTACTTGGTATCGGGGTGCTCCGCCATGAGCTCGGCAAGCGAATCGGAGCCGACATAGGTCGAAGAGAAGCTCTTGAGCTCGCTCGTATCGCCCTTGTCCTTCTTCGTCTTCCAGTAATGACCCGTCACGCTTCCGTCTTGAACCGTATAGGTCAGATCTTCGACGCGATCCTGCTTGATGGCGCTCACCATCTCGCTCGTCGCGAGCTTAACGGTATTGCTGGAATTGGCAAAGCCGGAGCCCATGTTAAAGAAGGCGTAGCCCAGAAGCGCGCAAGCCAAAATAAAATACAGCCAGCCCGTACGCGTGGGCTTCTTGCCTCCGGGCATCCCCGGGATCTTTGGGTCCCGGGGAGTCTGGGAATTGTTATCGTTACGGTCGTCGGGCATCTTACGAATAAACCTCCGGTTTCAAAATGCCCAGATACGGAAGGTTACGATAGCGCTCGGCATAGTCGAGGCCGTAGCCCACCACAAAGGCATCGGGGCAATGGGTTCCAACATACTTGGGCGTGATGGCCGAGACGCGGTCCTCAACGTCCTTCCACAGGAAGGCGGCGACCTCCAGAGAAGCGGGCTTGCGGCTCTCGAGGTTCTTCATCAGATACTTGAGCGTCAGGCCCGAGTCCAGAATGTCCTCGACGATCAGCACGTCGCGACCGCGGATGTCGATATCCAGGTCCTTAATGATACGCACGATACCCGAGGACTTCACACCGTCGCCATAGCTCGAAACAGCCATGAAATCGATGTTGGTCGGCAGCTCGATCTTACGCATCAGGTCGCCCATAAAGACCACGGCGCCGCGCAGGACCGCAATCAGCACCAGATCCTTACCCGCGTAGTCGCGAGTAATCTCCTCGCCCAGGCGAGAGACGATACCGTCGATATCCTCCTGCGTGAACAGAACCTTCTCGATATCCGGATGTTGAGAAGCCATGACAACCCTTTCTTGTGCTTATCGCCCACACACCGCCGTATGGACGCGAACTTCACATTTTAGCAGCGCACGGGGTATATTTTCCAGCCCGTACGCCATCAGCGCGGGAATACCGTCAACGTCGCACAGAATAGCTGGCGTGGGACGCTATTCCGCATCGACCACGCGGAGCAGATATGCCACGCGCGTTGCGGCCGTGCACTTAAAACGCTCGTCCGCGCGAACTCCGGCGACCCACACCACGGCGCCCCCCGGCGCCGTCCTCACCACGGGCACGCCGGCGCGCTCGGAAACGGGAATGCGAGCCTCGCCTAGCAAGTCGGATACCTTCTTGCTTCGGCCACTCATTCCTAACGGGCACATCACGTCTCCCGGTGCGGGACCGTCCACCCACAGGCGCGCCAATCGCGCCTCTGCAGGGATCTCGCCACGTGAGCCCGCCAGGATCCGCTCACTATCGCTGTCGGCAAAACCCAGGGCAGCCGCGTCTACCAAAGCTGTCACTTCCCCGGCAGCCGCAAGCTCACGGGCGCGGCGCACGATATCGCATCCCGGCTCAACGGCCATCGGCTCTGCGACCAGCATGCGCCCCCCGCCCAACGGCAAACGACCGGGTATGGTAATCCAGTCCGCAACCAGCCCCTCACGAGCCGCCGGCGCCTTAATCGCTAGCATGCCAAACTCGACGCGCGCGTCAATTCCCGCCGGAAGCGTGACCGAGCCTGTGCCTTCGGCAACGCAGGAAAGGACTCGCTCCACATGTCGCATCTCTGGACGAGCGCCCGGATCGATGCGTTTGATCGCCAGTCGCACGATGCGCCGCGCGATTACCACCTCGGCCGCAGCAAGGCGTCTGGCATCGAGCACTAGCGCGCCCGCCGCCTCCTTGCGCAGGCAGCTTCGAAACGCCTGTGCCGACAGCTGGGATAGAAACGCATCTTCGTCACCCAAGATCTCACAGGCGGCGCCAATCGTCTTGCACACGCTCGCATTACGCTGTGCCACCACTGGCATTACCCGATGGCGCACGTAGTTTCGCAGATACGAGATATCCTCATTGCTCTCGTCTTCACGCCACGGCTGACCATGTACCTGTAGATAGCCCACGAGCTCGCCATGAGTTAGGTCGAGCAAGGGACGCACCACGATATTCCTCCGGCGAGGAATGCTCGATAGACCAGCGGGCCCCGAACCCTTAATCGCGTTCATCAAAAACGTTTCCGCGCGATCCGAAGACGTGTGCGCGGTGCAGATACGAGCCGCCGTTCGCGGTGCCCCCGTCTGGGCGCAGAGTTCGCGAACATACCTCCGCGCCGCGGCATAGCGCACCTCGCGGGCCGCGGCCTCAATATTGCCCGACTCCCCATCAAAATAAACGTGCTCCACACACAGCGGTAAACCATATTGCGCGCAGAGCTCACGCACAAAGGCCTCGTCGCCATCGGACGCCTTGCCGCGCAGATGATGGTTTACATGCAGCACATGCAGGCGCTCGCGAGCAATGGGGGCAACACCGCGTCCGTCTTGGATATCCAGCTTTGATGTGCACGCCATAAGAAGCAGTGCCGTCGAGTCCGCGCCGCCTGATACCATGAGCACGACAGGAGCTGCCTGCTGCCTCGTCCGGGTCTCATCGACTGCCCCAGGCACGGCATGGTGTCCGTAATGCTGTGATACCGTTGGCATTCGCTTCCTCCTTTATTCGTCCGCACCCATTGTATCCTTTGGAATCTTATGTCTTGCCTGCACCTTCATATCCTCGGCAGTGGCTCTAAAGGCAACTGCGCACTCATCGAGGGCCCGCAGGGGCTCATTATGGTCGATGACGGACTGTCTCGCCGCGAGACATTAAAGCGCATGGCAGAACTGGGGCTCTCGGCAGACAACGTCTCGGCTCTTCTCATTACTCATGAGCATAGCGATCACATCAAGGGCCTCGATGTCTGGTGCAAGCACTGGCACGGCCCCCTCTTTGCCAGCAGGGGCACACTTTCGGGCAAAGAAAATCTTTCGCATCTGCCTGTCGAGGAATTCGATCCCGGTGACACCCTATCCATTGCCGGCATCCACGTGCAAACCTACTCAACGTCACACGATGTCATCAATCCAGTCGGCTATCGATTCGACACCCTCGATGATTCCATCGGTTTTGCCACCGACACCGGAGAGCTATCGAGCCAAGCCATGAACACCCTCGAAGATTGTCGAGTCCTCGCACTCGAAAGCAACCACGATGTGACCATGCTGCGCGAAGGAGAATATCCCCGCTTTCTTCAGGAGCGCATCCTGTCTGCAAGGGGACACCTCTCCAATGGCCAAGCCGCCGAAGCCGCGCGCGAACTTGTTACCGAACGCACCGAACAGCTCATTGCCATGCATATCAGCCAAGATAACAATCGTCCGAGCCTTACCGTCAAAAGCTATGCCAAAGCTCTGACCGCAACCCTGGATGACGAGGTCGGCAGCTCCGCAACCCTTTTCCAAGGATCGCGAAAACTCTCGATACGCCCCGCAAGCCAGCATCGGCCAGTAACCATTCAATAGACTGTCCTAGACAGCAAAAGGGGCCGAGAATCGCTTCCCAGCCCCTTTTGCTGTCTTTTAATAGCGCAGAACACCAACGAAGTTAGTCGATGGAGATCTTCGTAACGTTCTTCTTCTCGACGATCTTGGGGACCGTAACGGTCAGGATGCCGTCAGCGTACTTAGCCGAGAGGCCCTCGCTCGAAGCGTCCTTTAGATACACGCCACGCGTCGCGCTGTACGAGCTGAACTCCTTCTGCAGGAAGTTCTTGCCCTCGTTCTCCTCGTCTTCCTCGACATTCACGCTAATGGACAGACGACCCTCGTTAAGCTCGACATCGATATCGTCCTTGGCGACGCCGGTCAGATAAGCCTTGACCTCATAGCCGTCGCCCTTATCCTCAACGTCAACGGGAAACGCCTTGGAAGCAATCGAGTTGTTTGCAAGGTCAGTCATATCATCAAACAGATCGAACAGCGAGCTAGCAGAAGGACGAACGCCAAAAACCGAACGATAAGGAACCATGCTTGCCATGTTTACCACTCCTTTTAAGGACTGCCGAGTCATCTTCTAGGTGACTGGGACTTCTTTTGACGCTCTTATATATGCCCACCCAGTGCTCATATATACATCGACTATAAAGTTTTTTGAGTCTAGTACTATAAGCATATCTAAGTGTGTTTGACTCAGGTTTTAATAAGGTTAAGGTTCTTTGAACCAGAGCTTAAATAACAAGTATGTTCACAGCTACAAATAGCAAGGGGCTTACAATGAGCGCGTACACGTTGTTGGTAACGAGCTAAAGGGCATCATGGACGACCAAAACCAGAACAAAATGTTTATGCCGACGCAGGGGGAAGATACTTCCACGCAGCCGCCGCGGTTCCATCGCCCCCACATCTCGCAAGAGCCCATTAATGATCCGGAGCCCGAGTATGTGACGAGAAATCGATATCAAACGCTCGAGGATGCCCAAACGGGACGTAAACATATGGGCGTCGCCTCGGGAGACCCTGTATATCTGAAAGACGCACCATTATCTAAAAACAGCGCAGCTAGTGATGAGCCGATGAAAGCATCCGCCACTCATCGACAAAGAGGTCCTCGACCAAAGCAAACCTTGACGCATTCGGCTCGCTATCTCGAAACGCCAAAACAGGGAAAATCAATCTTCGTTTCGACAAGTAAACGACGCAAGCAGCATCGACTGACAATCCTGCTTTTTATCATTGCGGTCATAGCAGTTGCCCTTGTTATTCGATTTATTTTCTTTAAATAAAAGCTCAATACCAAAAACGATAAGATCGTCTGGTGTAAATGAGTCATTTACGCCCGGTAAACGCAAAAAAGGGGGAGGCCGC
>USCJ01000037.1 GCA_900553215.1 uncultured Collinsella sp. | reverse complement strand
AAGCATCGCGTGGTCGGGCTCGTTATCGAAACGCGTCCCGATGCCGTAACGCCGCAGGCGCTCACGCTCATTCGTCGTCTGGGCTGCACCAAGATTCAGATGGGTATCCAGAGCCTCGACCAGCACCTGCTCGATATCAACGAGCGTCGTATTTCGGTGGCACAGATTGAGCGGGCGTTTTCGCTTGCGCGCCTGTTTGGCTTTAAGATTCATGCGCATTTTATGCTCAACTTGCTGGGCGCCACACCCGAGGGGGACAAGCGCGACTACGAGCGCTTTATGACCGAGGGGGCCTTTACGCCCGACGAGGTCAAGGTTTACCCGTGTGCGCTCATCGAGGGCTCGCGTCTGGTGGGCTGCTACGAGCGCGGCGAGTGGCGCCCCTATACCGAGGAAGAACTGCTTGATGTACTAGCCGACGACATCGTGGTGACGCCGGCGTTCTGCCGTATCAGTCGTATGATCCGCGACTTTAGTTCCGATGACATCATGGTGGGCAACAAGAAGCCCAACCTTCGCCAGCTGGTCGAGAATCGCCTGGCGGCGCAGGGCAAGGGCGCCAAGGTGCGCGAGATTCGCTATCGCGAGATCAGCACGGCGGGCGCCGACCTGGGCGAGTTGACCCTTGACGAGGACGTGGCGTACGAGACGCCGGTGACACATGAGCGCTTTTTGCAGTGGGTGACGCCGCAGGGCAAGATCGCGGGCTTTTTGCGCTTGTCGCTGCCCGACCGCGCGTTTGTTGCCGCGCATGCGGACGAGTTGCCGACGACGCCGGACGAGGCGATGATTCGCGAGGTGCACGTGTATGGCATGGCAGCGCGCGTGGGCGATCAAGGCCAGGCGGCTCAGCATCATGGACTGGGGCGCTCGTTGGTGGAGCGTGCGTGCGAGATTGCCCGGGATGCGGGTTATGCGCGTATCAACGTGATTAGCGCGATCGGTACGCGCGAGTACTATCGCCATTTGGGTTTCTACGACCACGGACTCTATCTGCAAAAGGAGCTCTAAATGAACAAGCCGAGTGTTTCTGCCGGCGTCGTTGCCGGCGTTGCTCTGGGAGCCGCGGCGCTTGGTGCGGCCGCTGTCGCTGTTCGTGCTGTCTGTCTGCAGGTTGCGCGAACCCGCAATGGGTTGGCGCGTGTGAAACGCGTGCACGATGAGGGCGGCGATGAGATTCGCGTGTTGGTGCAAGGCGGAGTCTACCAAAGCGCAAGCTACGTTGGCGAGCGTTGGGCAGAGCCCGTCTTTGCGTACTATCGTGCGTTTGACGACGTGTTTGAGGCCGAGCGCGCAATGCATGACGCCTATGGTCACGGTATCGACCGCATGCTCATGCTGGGCGGCGGCGGGTTTGCCTATCCCAAGTTTGCGCTGATGTCGCACGAGAGCTTGCGCATGGACGTCATTGAGTACGATGCCGAGATTACGCGCCTGGCGCGCCGTTGGTTCTACCTGGACGAGCTGGAGCGCACGGTGGGCGATCGCCTGCGAGTGATTACCGCTGAGGCTCGCTCGTATCTGGGCGTGACGAGCGTGGGTCATCGTCGCTACGATGTGGTCGTGAGCGATTGCTTTGGCGGTGCCGAGCCCGTACGCGAGCTGGTGACGGTTGAGGCATTGCGTTTAGTGCGGGGCAGCCTGAACCCCGGGGGTATCTACGTGGCCAATATCGTGAGCGCAAACGAGGGGAGCGATGTGACGTTCCTGCGCGATTGCGCTGCCACGGCACTCGAGGTATTCGCCCACGCCTGGGTGGTCCCATGTGGCGATGCGGAGTTTGGCGGCGAAGAGAATTACCTGCTCATCGCCAGCGACGGCGACTACGCCTTTGCCGAAGCCGTGCCTTTCAATGCCGACTTCCTCGGCACCGCTCTCCACGACTAGCGCGTCTCCCTGCGACCAATCTGTTTATGAAGGGGCTTCTTTAGCTACTTCTTGGTTATGCCAAAGTAGCTCAACAAGCCCCGTCCCAAAAAGACTGGTCTTATGCGTGGTCGCGCCAGCTGAGGACGCGCTGCTTCATACCCTCGATGTCGAGCACGCCTTTGGCGAAGCCTTTGCGCACAAGCTCCTCGGGAACGTACTCGTCGTAGCGATCAAAATAAGGCACCTCGCCGGGATAGACGAGCTCGATGGGGTCGAAGTCCTTCTCAGCCTCGGCGGCGAGCACCTCGAAGAACGTCTCCTCATCGGCCTTCATCTTAAACTGCATAAAGTATGGACGCGACGGATCGAGCCCGCGAAGGTCCAGCTCCGCGGCGCATTTAATCTTGAGCATGCGCTCGAGCGCCAAAAAGGCGTAGCTTCCCAACCAGGGGAAGAGCACCCAGGTGTCGCCGCCCAGGTTAATGAGCGGTTTAGTTCCCGCGCCCGAAATCTCGGCGGTATGACGAGCCTGTGCAAGGCGTGCCCGTGCGTTGCCCATGAGGTACGGATATGCCGCGTGCTCGTTGAGCGCCTTGCGCATGCGCTCGAGTACGTGTGTATTGATATCGCCGGGACAGTCGCCAAAGTAGGCCGGCACACGGCCCTTGACCTGCGTGGCAAAGACGGTATGACGCTTCCAGTCCACTTCCTCGACAATCCAGCAGTGTCCGGCGATGGCGATGCGCTCACCGGGCGGTGGGGGATTGACGATCGTGCCCAGCTCGGCCGATTCGCTGCGAACGGTAAACTCCTCGTTTTCCTGGAACACGGCGTAGAACTTAAAGTTGTTGATGATGCGCTCGCCAGCGAGGCCCACGATGAGCCCACCGCCCTCGGTGACCTGGATGTGGTCGATCTTGATGAGGTGGCGCAGCAGTACGCGATAGTCATCGGCCGAGACGCGGTGGAAATAGCTGAGCGTGAGCACGCGCTGAGCAAGCTCGGCCGGTGTGAGCTCGCCGGTGCTGGCGAGCGTCGACATGGTCTGGTGATAGAGCAAACTGTAGGGGAGTCGATCGAGCTCGGGCGGCTCGACCCACTTTTCCTCGCGATAGAGTTGTACGAGCGCGATGCCCTGGAGGAGCTTCCACGGAATGGTCTCGGGCATCATCGTGCGCGGCTCGGGTTCCTCCTCGCGCATGACAAACCACATCTCGGGCGGAAGATCGCGGCGTCCCGTGCGTCCCATGCGCTGCAAAAAGGAGCTGACGGTAAACGGTGCATCGATCTGGAACGCGCGCTCCAGGCGACCGATATCAATGCCGAGCTCCAGCGTGGAGGTGGTGACGGTTGTCTGCGCCTGTTCCTCATCGCGCATGAGCTCTTCTGCCGTCTCGCGTAGCGATGCCGAAAGATTGCCGTGGTGGATGAGAAAACGGTCGGGCTCGTGCCGGCTCTCGCAGTAGCTGCGCAGCATGGAGCACACGGCCTCTGCCTCCTCGCGCGAGTTGGCAAAGACCAGGCATTTGCGGCCGCGCGTATGCTCAAAGATATAGCCCATGCCGGGGTCGGCGTTGTCGGGCGCCGTGTCGGTGGGGTTGAGAAGCGCCTGCTCGGTCGCTCGTGGGATGTCGACTTCGCCCTCGGGGGCCGAGGAAGTGCGACGGTCTTTGGGAGCGGCCTTGTCCCGCGCCTGCTCACGACGTTGACGGTGTTCTTCCTGTGTAAGCTGTCCGCTGTGGCACATGTCTTGTCCGGATGCGGGCAGCGCCGCGGGCGCCGCCGTCTCAATACGCTCGCAAGCAAGCACCTCGGCTTCTTGTGGACCTGTGCCTACGAATCCTCGTTGCTGAGCCTGGGGGCCCGAGTTGTAGAAGTGCTCCATGGAGATGCGCCACACGCGGCGCGGTTCCTCAAAGCGGGGGATAACGCAGTCGCGCCCCGTTCCCTTCGAGAGAAAAGCGCCCGTGCGCTCGGGGTCGCCGATGGTGGCCGAAAGGCCAATGCGTCGGGGCTGTACGCCGGCCATGCGCGAGAGTCGCTCGATAAGGCAGAGCGTCTGCCCGCCACGGTCGCCGCGCATGAGCGAGTGGACCTCATCGATGACCACATAGCGTAGGTCGCAGAACATGCGCGGGATCGCCATGTGCTTATGGATTAAGAGCGCCTCGAGCGACTCGGGCGTAATCTGCAAGATGCCGCTTGGCTTTTTGATGAGCTTGGCCTTGTGCGACTGCGAGACATCGCCATGCCAGTGCCAGACGGGGATGTCGGCTTCTTCGCACAGGTCATTGAGACGGACGAACTGATCATTGATGAGCGCTTTGAGGGGGCCGATGTAGAGGGCGCCCACGCTCGCGGGCGGGTTCTCCCAAAATTCGGTCAGGATGGGAAAGAAGGCTGCCTCGGTTTTGCCGGAAGCCGTGGATGCCGTCAGGAGCACATTATCTTGCGTGTTAAAGATGGCATCAGCTGCCGCAACCTGGATAGAGCGCAAGCTCTCCCAATCGTGGGAGTAGATGAAGTCTTGGATAAACGGGGCGTAGCGGTCAAAGGCGTTCACGAGGCCTCCTTTCAAAAGCGAATCTCTCAACGCGGCGGGCAGTGGCTTGCTGCATTACTGCTTCAACGTTTGCCCAGATAGAGCCTGCCAAAATAAACCTGTCCCTTTTTGGCAGGTTAGATGGTGAATTCGGCGAAGTTACGGTCGCCGCCTGCGGTATCGGTGTCGCCTGTTGCGGCTGCCGGCGCCAGCGCGTCGCCGCCGACGCTTTGCAGCAGCTCGGCCACGTTGGCGTCGGGGTTTTGGCATAGGATGTCGAGCAACTCGATAAAGTCACGAATGACTTCACGCGGCGTCAGATGCGTGTCGGCTCCCACACGACCGAACTCGATCTTGAGGAAGTCCACCAAGTCGTTCTCGGTAAGCGTGGGCGTCCAGCCAAAGTAGCCGGCGTGAATTTGCATGAGTTTTTCGATGAGCACCAGTAGCTCCTCGTAGGTGAGCGGCTGCAGGCGGATGATGGGTGCGAGCATGTCCTTAAGGTCCTGGCGCGCAAAGCGACCCTGAGCGAGTCGGCTGCGCAGAGCCTCGTAGGAGAACACGCCGCGGCGGCGGTCTTCGATGGAGGTTGGCGTGCCGCCCATGATCATGCCCAGGTACTGCGCCTTGCCCTGAAGTGTGTCGTTGTACATGGTCAGGATCTTCTCGTAGTTGTACTGGCGCGTGATGGCATTGGGAATCTTATACAGATTCACGAGCTCGTCGATGAGCACCAGCATGCCCTTGTAGCCGCTGCAAACCAAAAAACGCGCGATGAGTTTGACGTAGTCGTACCAGTCGTCATCGCTGATGATGGTCGAGGAGCCCAGCTCGGCGCGCGCCTCGCTCTTGGTGCGGTATTCGCCGCGGATCCATTTGGTCACGCGGCTCATGGTCTCTTCGTCGCCCCCGGATGCGGCCATGCGATAGCGGCGGAGCATGCGGGTGAAGTCGAAGCCGTGGACCATCTCCTCGAGCGGGGCCAGTTGGGCATTGACGACCGACTCGTCGACGTCGGCACATGAGGCGACCCAGCGATCTAGGATAAGGTTGAGCGCACCGCCCTCGGGGCGCGTCTTGGTCGATATATTGCGGATGAGCTCGCGGTAGGTGGCAAGGCCCTGTCCCTGACCGCCCTGCAGGCGGCGCTCGGGCGACAGGTCGGCATCAGCGACGACGAATCCCTCGCCCATGGCGTGCGTGCGGATGGTCTGGAGCAAAAAGCTCTTGCCGGCGCCGTAACGACCGACCAGAAAGCGGAAGCTCGCGCCACCGTCGGCGATGAGGCTCAGATCGGTGAGCAGGGCGCGGATCTCGACCTCGCGGCCTACGGTGATGTAAGGAAGGCCGATGCGCGGGACCACGCCGCCCTTGAGCGAGTTGAGAATGACGGCAGCGACGCGCTTGGGCACGCGAGGTGCTGCGGATGCGGTATCACTCATGGTCTAGGTATCCTCTCACGTCTGCTTCGTAGTCCTCGATAATCTGCGGCCCTGCCGCGCTAAATTCAATTACGGTGTCGCCCACCAGGTCAAAGAGCGCCTCGTTGATGGTATCGACGAGCATGTCCTCGCTCTGCTCCGATTGCACTACCGCCGATTCCGCCTGTACTGCGTTGTGCTCGAGCAGCGCGCGGAGATAGGCGTCTGCGGCGAGCGCGAGTTCGTTCGTGGCGTCAGCGGGCGCAGCCGCTGCGAACGCGGGCGTCGGCGCGAGAAGCGGTGCCACGACACCAAACTGTTCGGTGGATATGGTCGGCTCGTCGGACTCGTCCTGCCCTGCGGCCGCCGCGACCGCCTCGACCGTCGCGTCGGCTACGGGCTCGGCTTCCGGTTGCCCTGAGTCCGCTGCCTCGGCTTCTGCGGACGCGCCATCCTCGCGTTCCTCATCGATCAAAAGCGCTTCGCGCGTTTGCGCAGCGGCGTTCCGAATGTGCCCCAGCTGGCTCAGATCGATATCGATTTTGACGGGCTGGTGTGCGGCGTCCCACGAAAGCCATGCCACAATCTCGTCATCGATAATCTTGGCCAGATATTTGGGGACCTTTTCTTCCTTAAGGGGGTGGGCAGGGTCCAGGGCCAGGCGCAGGCGTTGGTCGCAGGCGCGCATCATTTCACCGAGCTTGCTGCTCTTTTGCCTACTACCATGGATGCGCATGCATTCCCAAAAGCCGTTTTGGCAACGGTAGATATGGATAGGATCCAGGCGGTATTCGCAGTCCTCGTGGCGCTCGGGCGCAAAGAATACGGCCGAGGCAAACATGGTGTAGGGCATGGCCGTCTCCTCCCCAAATAAACTTGCCACGATGCCGGTCTTTCGGTGCGTGTCATAGTAGCGCACCATGCGGACATACACGGCGCACGCCACGTGGCGCAGATCACGGTGGTGGCTGCGGTCGAGCCGCGAGCTACTTAGGTTGTACGTGGAGAGGGCGTTGATGGCGGCCATGAGTCGCTCCTCGCGCACCTCATCGGGCGGAAGGGGGAGCGTGGGCTCGGAGGTTTTGCGACGCTTAGGGGTCTGGCCGGACGGTGCCGGTGCAAGGTCTCGTGCCGCGCGCCGCAGTTCGATAAGGGCGTTATCGAACATGACGGTTTTAGAGTCGCGAAGCAGCTTGGGGTCGAGCCCGTGGAACACGGCGTAATCTTGCAGCCACACGCGCGCAAACCGGTCGATGCCGGGCTCGAAGGCGCGATAGACATCCCAAAAAGCCTTGATCTTGTTAAAACCATCGAGTGGATTATCTACGCCAATGCCGCAGATCAGCTCATAGAGATACAGAAAGGCAAAGGACGTAGACGTTTCCTCGACGGTTCCGCGGCGCACTTGGGCACGCCAGGTAAAGTAGCCGCGCAGTTGCCGGTCGCTCATGGCGTTGTAGGTGGGAAAGTACGACTTAAAGGTGCCGTTGTAGGGACAGTCGTCCTCAAAGTCGGCCATCAGCAGGCCCTGGCGGTAAAAAAGCTCGGCTTCCGAAAGCCAGCGGCCCGCACCGCCCTTGGGGTCATCCTGCCAGCGCGATATCTCGCGCATTTTACGGTACTGGTCGGGGAGGAAATTCTGCATCTGTCGGCCGGTTTTGAGAATCGGCTCGTCTGCGTAGGTTTCGTTTGAGAAGCGGGCGGACTGATGGGTCCGGGCCTCGGCCATAATGCGCTCGATGAGCATCTTGATGTCCTGGTCGGCCACCGCTCCTCCTCTCGAACGCAGCTACGGTGACCTCATATCATAGCACAGCATCAAACAGATGTTCGAGATACCGCTGCGCTGATAGATTTAGAACAGGAGGGCGTATATGACGGCGATGACGACGGAGGGAAGCATATTGGCCGTGCGGAAGGTCTGAGGACGGATGAGGTTGACGCCGACGCAGAAGATGAGCATGGAGCCTACGAGCGAAAGGCTGTTGAGGGCTGCTGTGGTCATGATGGGGGAGAGCGCGCCGGCAAACAACGTGATCGTCCCCTGGAACACGGCGACGGGCAGGGCGGAGAAGATGCAGCCGCGGCCAAGCGAGGCCGTCATGGTGCAGACGATGATGCAGTCCAGTGCGCCCTTGAGGGCAAGCGTTGACCAGTCGCCGAGCAGGCCGTCCTGGATCGATCCCACAATGGCCATGGCGCCGATGCACACGGTGAGTGAAGTCGAGACAAAAGCGTTGGTGAACTCGTTATCGCCCTCACTGCCAGTCTTGCGCTTGAGCCATTCGCCAAGGTTCTCGATGGCGGCCTCCAAGTTGATGGCCTCGCCGATGAGCGAACCGAGCGCAAATGAGACGATGAGCATGGTGGTACCGGTGGTCGCTAGCGCCTTTCCATCGATGATGAGCATCTTTTGCATGGTGCCGCCCAGGCCGATAAACAGGACGCACAGTCCCGATGCTTTCATGAGCGTGTCTTGGATGCGCGGTGTAATGAAGCGGCCGCCCGCTAATCCCAAAAGACCGCCCGCAACTAAAAGCGCAACGTTGATGATTGTTCCCAAGCCCGGCATGAGCCCTCCTGTATTGATGCCAACGTGGCAATCGTAGCAGAACGAAATGCGAGGCACATCGCGACTCATCTAATACGTTATATAAGTGGTATTAGGAATGATGCGCAGCATTTAAGCCTCAGGTGGTTGTCGGGACATAGGGATAGTAGTCAAAGCGCAGTGTCATAAGCCGCTGTGGGGATTCAATAGCCGCGGCGATGATATTGGCATCGCGGGCACGATCAAACCCTTCGAGTTCGATCTGATACGAGACGTCTTGCATAATGTCCAGACGTCGCCAGGCTAGAAGTGTGTCGCCATCGAATTCCAAGGTCTTGCTTCCGTCTGGGGCAACGGCGTATAGACGCAGTTTAGCGGTGGTTGCAGGGTCGACAACCGTGACCTTTTTAATTTCGTTTCGAGTATTCTTGGCGCCCAACAAGGTGAGCAGTGTTGGGGCCACGACCTCGCCCGATGGCAAAAAGACGACTTCGATGGATTCGGGAAATGCGATGATAGCCGACTTGCGGACGGGCTGATTGGCGGCGGCAACTTCGATGTTCGCGGCGTCGATGACCTCTGTGTGGTCGAGGGCGGCAAGCACGCAGCAGTTACCTTCATCGATCTCTTGAGGATCAGCAAGCCCCAGACTGTCCGCGAGCTCGGGATCGTTTGGACCGGTAGCGGGCTCATTCGGTGCTTCGAAAGAAGCTGGGACGCTGTTTGTCGGCGACGGCGTGTCGCCCGCACCTGCTTCTTTGTCCGTGCTCTCTTCTTGTATGGTTGCGTTGAGGGGTTCGTCGTTTGAGGGGAGCGTCTTGGCGTCAAGCGCGGAGGGGACAATCCCGATGGCTCCGGATCCGTTCCACTCCATTTCGAGAAGCGCCGGGTCGGCAAGAATGCGTTGCCTGCTTTGCGCGTGGGCATCGATTTCAATAGGGCCTGCCTCTGTCCCTCGTGTAAGGCTGAGTGATCCGGCTGGCTTCTCGAAATGAGCGTCTGTGTCTTTGGTGCTGACGGCGTAGAACAGCAGGGATGCTTCTCCCGCCGCGATGGCATCGGTGCCGGCTTTGGTCAGCCGCAACGATGCCGTGAATGAGAGGGTGGGCTGCACATCGTCTGCATTCGCGGCGGCGCAGCCCAGACATATACCGCCTCCTTTCTCAAAAAACGCACCGTCGAAGGCGACCTTCGCTCCGTTCGCCGAGTCATCGACCGAAGCGATGTCGATGCGCAGCTCTAAATTGCATGGATCGCCATCTGCATCGAGCACAACCGAGCGCCATGTGCAGACAGCGCACCCCGCCTGGGAGCCGTTTGCCTTGTTCGAACGCTTGATATCCACGACTATCGAGCCGTCCGTATTACGACGAAGGCATCCCGAGGTTGAGATTGCGGCCTGTGCGAACGAAAAACGCTTGCACGCAATGGCGCTCGACGGATTTGGTGCGGAACTTAAGGCTGCTGGTAAGGAGCCCGCCATGACGGGAGTCGCCCAAACGGCGACAGGCGTTCCGGTTGCGAGCGCGCCGCAGAGTGCGACGACGGGCAAAAGGTTCTTCGATGCCATGGGGTCTCCTTAGCTAATTTAATGCGGCCTGTCCGTGTTTCGTTTCTGGCTGCGTTTGATGTGCAGACCGAGGCCGGCGGTTCCCGCACCTGCTGCTGTGGCGCCTGCTGCCAAGAGCCATCGTCTGTCGCCTGTCTGAGCCAACGGTTCCTCGCGGCCGAGCTCCGAGAGGTCGACCGTCACTTGCGTGGCGGCCTGTGCCTGTTCTTGCTGGGCAAAGGCCATGGCTGGCCCAAACGCTAGGATACTGACGGCGGTGGCCAGGGCGACGGCCTTATGCCGTGTGCGCACCGGGCTCGACCGTCCAGGTGATCGTTGCAACCTGATCGCCTTCGCCGGTTACGTGGAAGATGTCGCGCGTGACGCGGGCGACGTTTCCGCTTGTCTTGAGCTTAATTTTGTCCGCGCCGCCGGCAATGCCCTGGTAGCCCATGTCGAAGGCTGCATTCTTGGAAAGATCGAGGCCCGTCCCCTGCATTGCGGCGCTGGCGTTCTGGAGTGCGCCGTCGGGGCCGACCTTAAAGTCGATGGAGTTCTGCGCGGTTCCGGCCTTGGCGTCGGCGGCAATGGTCCAGGTGTTCATGGCGTCGATCTTCATGTTGGTGACATGGATGCCGTAGGCCGAATGGTTGTCGATGGTGGTCGCGTCTTCCGAGGGGCCCTGAAGCGTGCCGTCGGCCTTGGCGACGAAGGGAATAACCGTCGGAACTTTGAACTCAACGTTGTCGATCTCGGTCCTGACCATTACCTTTGTGGTTCCAACGCGCCCGGCTGCCATAGCTGGCGTCGGGGCGGCGCCCATTGCGAGCGCGAGCGCG
>USCJ01000036.1 GCA_900553215.1 uncultured Collinsella sp. | reverse complement strand
CGCCGGCTCCTGATCAGGCACAGTCTCCACCGCAGGCACCGCGGCCTCCACCGGCACATTCACATCAATCGAGGGGACTTCCCACAGATCGTCGTCATGGCTATCAAACATAGGGCACACTCCTAAAAACCAAAGTCAGCAACGGGGGCAAACGAAACAGCGATGGTATACGTCTCGCGCCAAACGATCTTGCCCGTCTCGCGCTCACGGCAGACCAGATAGTACGGACCCTTGGCCGAGAATCCATCCGCCGCACGCAACGCAAACTTGGCATGCACAACGCGCTCCTGCGAGTTAACAGAAGTCTTGTTGGCATGCGCCTTGACCGTATCGCTCACCTCGTTGCCGCTTGCATCGGTAAACACCAGCTCGTACTCGCACGGCAAGACCTTGCCTTGGGCGGGTTCTTCCTGGATCAAGTTGACCGAGAAGAGCGAGTTGGTCACTCGACGCCCCTCACTCAGTACGCGCAGCGTCGCCGCGCGCGTATCGACAAAGTCCTTGGAACCCGAGCGCGCACGCCAAAATCCGATAACGGGCACGCAAAGCTCCTGCAAGCTCATGCCGCCGTGGACGTAGTTGTTAGTACCGCCGGGACGTTTGAAGTGCACGTTCTCGCGCGGGGCAAATCCCTCAAAGCCAGCGCCCAAACGTCCCATGTCAACATTAACAAACACCCCTCGTGCCTCGTCCGAAAGCTTGGCCACGGCTTCGTTGGGCACCACCAGATGACGCTTGCCGTGCATAACGGGAGCGTCAAGGAAGGGAAGGTCTGGCTTGCCGAGCATCTGGCACTCGTTGAGTTCCCGACGCGTGTAGATAAAGCCGTGATCCGCCGTTATAACAACACGCGCGCCCGGGGCGTCGGTGCACACGCGACGCGCCAACGCGGCAAGTTCCTCAACGGTGTCCGCACAGGCATCGAAAACGTCATCCTGCGTAGCGGCCTTCTCGCCCGTGGCATCGATCTTGTTGTGGAAGAGATAGACGAGCCTAGAGTCCTTGAGCAGCGCTTTGCGCTCGGTTCCCGCCATGTTGAGGTATGCGCTCTGGCGCAAGGCACGGCCCGTAGACTCAACGTGGGCAAGCACTGCCTCGCGCTGCGGAGTCGTCGCAGTGGGCATGCCGTCAGCCAGTACAAACGAGCCATCCGCTGCAAGTTCAAGCGCCTGGTGCGGCAGCAGCGCGGGCATACCCACCTCGGTAATGGAGGGAAAGACCGCCTGCATGCTAGAGACCTTGACGTTGCCGCCGCGCTCGCGCTCGAGCAGCGCCGCAACGTCGCGGGCCACCTCATAGCGCAGCGCGTCGCTCACGATAACAACCGTCGTTTTGGTAGAGCCCACAAAGGTGGGCAGTACATGCCAGTAGAATTCATCCTGCCGTGCGGGACCCTCGATGTAGCCGCAATCGGCCCACTCCCCTTGCGCAGCCGATGCCCAGCATGCATTAGCATCGGCCAAGAACCAGTTACTGTAGAGATTCTCCGCCCAGTCCACCACAGCTCGGGCAGGCTCCTCGAGCACATCGCACTCGACGGAGCGCGCCCGCAGATACGCGGTGCACATATGGCGATAGGCAGCGTCCATGGCATACCAATCGGACGTGTAGGCATCCCACACCTGCTGGGGCTGCGCCAGATGGAACCCGCCCGCGTGCGCCTGCCTAAACGCGCACATATCGGCCACAGCGACAAGCAGGTCAAAGTAGCTCTCGACACGGCGGTACCAGCTCAGGTCGCAGCGACGCGCCGCAAAGGCGCACGCATCCGCAACACGGTCCGCGCCCTGAGCAAACGAGCAGAACAGCTGCGAGAGCACGGCCTCATTGACGCACGGGAACACATCAAGCGAGGCTAGCACATCGATCGGCAAAGCCTCAAACCGCGCAAAGAGACCGCGGACATCCTCCACCAAACGGCAGATCTCAAATAAATCCTCGCTCGACGCCTGAGTATCGGCAGTCTGGTCCCACGTACGCACCGCCTCAAGGCAATAGGGGCCGTATGCGGGAGCCACATAGCTTTCGAGTCCCTTGAGCGCCCCCTCGGGAAGCGCGGTGGATGACGCCGTGATGAGCACATGGGATGCCAGTGCAAGCAGCGAATCACGCTTATACAGCGGTCCCTCAAACCCATAGCAACGCACGATGAAGGCAGAGAGGACATCGCGCACGCAGTACTTGCCCACCAACTCGGCCAGTGTCTCGGGACCCTCTTGCAGCAGCGTGGTCATACAGCCGCGCAGTACAAACGCGGGTCGCGCATCGCCCGGCTCTTTGCCGCCAAAGATCACCGTAAGGATTCCAAGCTCGATATCGGATGCGCCCGAGGCATGCGGAACACACGCGGCAAACTTAGCGCAGCGGGTCTTGGCATCAAAGAACGCCTTGTGCTCGCGCAGACTCTCGCGCACGGTATCGATATTCTCGATACCCAGCTGATCAGCCAAAAGCGAAAGATAGTCAGCTTGGAACTGATCGGCATACAGCTCAACATCGGCAAGCCAATCGCCCTCAAGCCTGCCGCGCGGGCAACGGCGATATAGCAAGATATCGCTCGCAAGGTCATCGCGGTTGATAAGCTTCTTGACGGCAAACATGCGGCCCTCACTGGCCTCGACAAAGCGCACCGGGCGCCCAAAGCCACCGTGAGCGGGCATAACGCCGTCATCGGCCCCCGCGCCGTCGAAACCCTCGGCGGCCAATCGCTCAAACTCAGGAGCGAACTCGCCGTCCGCATCGTGCCAAACCACCACACGGCGGGGCATGCATGCAGGCAACGGCTGCAAAAACCGCAGCTTAAGCTGTTCTTCTACATCGATCTTGGGCATGAATATCCTTACCGTATTTGCAGTTACTTAATCTTTGCCAGTACATCCTGAAACTTGGCGTAGTTGACCTTGACGCCGTCATCTAGGTCGATCTTGATCATCTGGTCTGCCAAGTGGTGCAGTTTCTCTTCGTAGGCAATGGTCTCTTTAAGCTGGTCGTTGAGCTTTTTGACGCGCTTATCCAAACGTACACGCTCGCCGCGCTCGGCACTGGCAAGGGCATCGTTGGCATAGCCGATCTGGGCACGGTAACGCTCCTGCTGCTCATGCACATAGTCGGTGCGGATGCGAGCCAACAGGTCGGGCTGATAGCGATGCATGTAAACAAGGCACTTGAAGCCGTTCTTCTTACCGCTGTCGAACAGCCAGTAGATGGGGCGCTTCTTATAGGTCTGGCAGTGGTCCTTAAAGAAGTCCTTCAAAAAGTAGGTGCGGATTACCTCGCGCGAAGTGCCCTTACCGCCGAGCGCCTCGGCAATAAAGGCCAGGTTCTGCTCGAGCGTCTCCTCGCCGTACACGGCGCGCACAAAGTCAATGAAGTAGCGCACGATGTCGTCGTCAAAGTACTCGTCATCGGTAATGGGCAGCACGTTGTCGCTATCGGGCATAAAAGTCACATGATCGGGATCGGGCATCTTGGCCAGGTAGTCGTCGACCGTGGCACCCTGATCGGCCAGGACCAGGCCGTCCACACCCAGCGAATAGCGGCCAAACATGCAGCCCACGGCATAGCTTATGAGCGAGGTGATCTCATCGCGCTTGGTGCGCACGTATTTGTTGCCCTTGTAACTCTCGGGAATCTCATCGGCGGTGTCGAAAATGTGCGCCACCGAGACGTACTTGTCCTCGACCTCGATGGGCACCTCGCCCTCCATGTTGTAAATCTTGGCAAAGATTCGGTTGAGCTCCTCCTCATTAGCGCGAAGCTGCTCAAAGCGAGCATTGACCTCGGCCTTGCGGGCCTCGTATTTATCTTGAAGTAAAGTGGCCATATTTGACCGCCCTCTCATTTAAAAACGCCGACTAATTTCATTTAAAAGGTCACTTTCGAGAGACAGCGAGTCTCTTTGCGATAAAAAACGTTGGAAGCTCATCCGACACACCGTTCTTCGCAATCAAAGATGAAACATCTCTTACTCACTGATTTGCGTCACCAGTATGTTCCCATTTTCGATTAGAACGTGAATAAGCAATAAGCCCTTGAGCCTTCAGCTCGCCAAGTAATTTATCTAAATTACGCTTAGATAGCTCACAGTCCTTCCCGAGATCATCTTTATTTGAGTAAGATCCCTTCGATATTCGAGACAAAACTAATTGGCGTTTGTTTTCCCACTCCCGTTCTGAGGTCTCTTTCTTGCGGGCAATTTCTTCCGCCTCGTATATAGCCTCGGACTTAACCACAGCAATCCAATCAATGAGCGTGCTGCATTTAAGAAATAAACGAGAACTCACCTCAAATGAATCCGCTCCAATGAGATCTTTTCCTGGCATACCGTTTTCAAAAGCAATGAAATCTACACCGTTCTTATCGACCAATTGAAAGCGACAATGTGCCAACGAATTTCTAATAATCCGAAATATATCAAGCACAAAATTGCTGCTGATGAGCGCCACAACGCGATTTGAGGTACAAGTTGAAGCAAAATTGTCAGGCATACCAGCATCAACAAACCTCTTTTTCATCTCTTCTTTTCGTGTGGCGGTAAATAGCGTCGACCCATCGCAGAGATTGGCAACTTCCAATAATCTTCGGTAGAGATACCCTAATTTAGGAGGATTGCTATCGGCCCATCCATAATCAAGAAGCGATAGCCCTCTGCTACTCACACCTTTACAAGGAGATTCAACCAGAAAAAACTGAATAATAGAATCCATAACGTCGTTATGGTCATCAACCTTAACAGCCTTTATCCAACTTGGCTTAGGTTCGGCATATTCTATTTTATTCTTATCGACAGGTTTGCGCTTCTTCTTTTCAGCCACGACGATCACCTAGACAAGAGGATTACGTTTAAAACCCCAGGAGGTTTCAAACGAGTCCCAGTCGAGCTTTGAAAAATCGACACATTGACGAGCCAGTGTGACGATGCTCGCAGCATCATCTATTTCTTTAGCCATAGGAATGGAAGATACACACCCGGGAGGGACATTTAAAGTTGGATTCGTGACCTTAATAAACTCAGTAACAATTGACGAATTAAGGAGAGCCAATAGGGGCAGAAAATCGTCACCGTCTTTAGGATACAACGCTAAGCCGGCCATATTAGGAATAAAGCCCGGCCCGTAATACCGGAAGCTGGTCAGATCGGAAGTAATGCGGCCCCAGCTCACACATTTTTTGCCATAGTTCTGCTGACCCGTTAATGACGCCCGCTTCAACTCCCTAAGCGCCTTTCCGCCGTCTTCGAAAAGAAGGATTTCGTCTTGATTGCCATACCATTTTCTATAAGAACCGCCCTTGGAGTGTTTAACCCATTTTGCGTTTATAGATGAGGACTGTAGGTTGGTTTTTTGATAAGGGACTTCATACCAGTGCCGAATAAAGCGATCGTTATCAGAGGTCTTGAGACCCTCCTGCACATCGGCAAAATCCGACAGTCTGCTATCTAAACCACAATATAAAAGAAAACTATCGCCAACCCAGTAGGCTATGGGGGTGCCGGGGATTTGTTTGAAGGTGTCGGCGTTACGGCGGTAGCACCAGCCGCAGGGGGGGGTTTGGATGGCCTCGACCAATTTGAGTCTCTTGGCCTCAGAGCCGTTGATATCAACAAGGC
Organism: uncultured Collinsella sp.; assembly: GCA_900553215.1. GTDB lineage: Bacteria > Actinomycetota > Coriobacteriia > Coriobacteriales > Coriobacteriaceae > Collinsella. Next base: position 5,567 of record USCJ01000036.1, on the reverse strand, counting down.
GCACGTAGACGCCCTCGTATGCCGCGCGGCCGTTGTAGATGACGTCGGCGGTCACGTTGACGACCTCGCCGCCGATGGCGTCGAATGCGCGGGGGCCGAGATGCGCCATCGAGACGATCGTCTTGTCCTCGATGATCGAGGAGCGCATCTTCTCAAAGCTGCCCAGGAACATCCAGCTCTGCATGGTGACCATAGCGGCGTAGCCCTTGTCCTCGACAAGGTTAAAGCCGCGCTCGATAAAGCACGTGCAGAGGTCGCTCTTCACGTCGGGGTAGTTCTTTTTGATCCATTTGCTCATAAAGGGGTTAAAGCTGCTGCTGCCCATATACGGAGGATTCGCCACGACGCAGGTAAAACGACGGGACAGCTTCTCGCAGATGGCGGCAGCGCTTTCGAGCTTAGTTTTGATCGCAGAAGCAAAGAGATCGTCGGAACAGCTCGCCGCGGCAGTCTTGAGCTCGTCGATCTCGTCCTCTGAAGGATTAAGAAGCGAGCCAATCTCGCCCAAATGACTCAGTTCCTCGGCGAGTTTCTTGTTTCCCGGCAGCTCGTCCTCCCCTAGCGGAATGCTCGAGAGCACGATAAGGTCGGCACGGACGCCGCGCCTAAAGAAGCGACGGTCATGCTCGCGGGCGCACATGGCAAGCGCCAGCTCCGCGATCTGCGCCGCGCGGGAATCGATTTCCATGCCCGCAAGGTTTTTAGTAAGAATGAGCTCGGGAATCTCGCGCTCACGATAGCCGCGCTCCTCGTACATGGCAAAGAGCAGCTCAAACGCATAAACCAGGATATGGCCCGAGCCGCATGCGGGGTCACAGAGGGTTATTTCCTCGGGGCTCGAGATGCGGATGAAGTCCTCGTGCTCAGCATCTGGCTCGATGTAATATTCCATGCGCTCGCGCAGTGAGCTCCCGGGGTTGTTGAGCATCCACAGGCGGCCGAGCGAGTTCTCGACCATGTAGCGCACGATCCACTCGGGCGTGAAAAGCTGCGTGGCAGGAGCGATGTCCGCCGCCGTTGCTTTGCGCTTGGACTTGAAGAACTCGTCTTTAACGTCAGCGTTGTAGTACTGATACATCCAGCCCAGAACGGTCACGCCCTCGCGCCAGTCCTCGTCAGTGAGGACTGCGTTGAGTTTGCCCACCACGCCGTCGGCCATCATGAGCCCCTGGGGCAACAGCAGCTCCATGGCTCCGCCCACGCGTTCAAAGACGCCTGACAGGCAATCGGCAAGTTCCTCGCACTGAGCCACAAACAGATAGCGCCACAGCGGTTCGTCGGAACCCGCCATCTTGAGCTCCGCCACGCGCTCGAGGTCGGCCGTGGAAATCTCCACGTCCAGGGCGTTCTCCACGGCCTCGCTGCCATGGCTGCCGTCAGCCCGGCTCAGCATGCGCATACGGCTGGGGAGCCATCCGCGTGCATCCATAAAGCGAATGGCCACGATACGGTTGAACCAGGTGTAGGCCGCACGGTCGCGCAGGGCGTCGTGCCCCTCTGCGGCCTGCAGGCGCAGCAGCTCGTCGCGCTGCTCAACTTCGAGCGGGCTCAGAGGCTGGCCGTTGACGATCTCGGACCCAGCGGGCGCGAGCGTAGGCTCAGTGATGCCGTAGCGCACCATCTGCGCCTCCACGCCGTTAATAAGTTCCACGCGGGCCCACGTGCAGAAGTTCTTGAGAGCGGAATCGTTCATGGTTCCCGTACCTTTCAAAACGCTATAAGCCGCCGGCGCATGCTTGGGCGCCGGCGGCTGAATGGGTTAGTTAATGCGGATCTCGTCGTTTGATGCAAGCGCCTGCATAAGGAAGGCTCGCAGGTCGTCCACGTAGCGCTCCACGTCCTCTGCGGTTGTGAGACGACTCGGCTTGGCCAGGTCGGCGCGGCGCATAGATTTGACCTTGCGCTGGGGCTTGGGCACGGGCACGGGAACGGAACCGTGACTTGGCGTAGCGGTGCCCTTGTTGGTGATCTTTTTGACCACTTCACCCGTGCTGGTGACCTCGGTGGAACGGCGCTCGTTTTCCATACGCTCGCGTGCGGCGTCCACGGCGTCGTATATCTTGTTGGCCGCCGTGATGGTCCAGCTTTCCCAGTTTGCCGCGAGGGCGTTAAGCTCGTTGAGGCTCTGGACGCCGTGGGTGCGGTTCTTGAACGACTCATACTTGGTGCCGGCGTCTGCTATGGCATCCTTGGCCTGCTTGACAAAACCATCTTGGCTCTCGGCCTGCTTCTGCAGGTCCTGCAGGTCGTTCTCGATGCGATGCAAGAACTCGTTGCGGCGCATGCCCAGGAGCTTTTTAATGTATTCCTCGACGGGGGCCATCAGCGGTTGCAGGTCTTTAATGCGGCTGTAGGGCTTGGGATCTTTGAGGATCTCACGCACCTTTGCCACGTTCTCCACCGCGCTGGGAATGTCGTCGGAGGCATACTCAATGCCCTCCGTGCGACTCAAAAATTCCTTGGCGTGATCAAACGTTGCGCGCTGGTTGGAATCGAAAAACTCAGCCACCCTGTCATAGTCTTCCTTGGCGTCGAGCAGGCGGTCCTCGTGCTTGGTGAACGTGGTCAAGAACGCCTCAGCCGCGTTCTGATCCTTAAGGACGTCGGCCACCTCCGAGCGCATCTTCTCGCACTCGTCCTCACCGGGATACGGGTAGGCCGGCTTGATGCCCGTGTAGTAGTCGCGCGCCATAGCAAGGCACGTCTCGCGCAACCCCTCAAGATGCTCCTTGAGCTCGGCCACAAGCTTATCCTCGTTGGAGGGTACGATCTTGAGGTCAAATAGGTCGCGCATAAGCTCGCCCGTGGCGCGCAGCAAACGGTCGCTCATGCGCACGCGAAGGCGCACTTGGGCCTTATCGGCATACTTGCGCAGGAGTGTCACCATGCGGCTGTCGTTAGCTTGGACCGTCTGTCCGCCAAACAGCACCTGCGCGCGCTGCTCCACCACAAGTTGCGCCACCACATTGGCGATGTCGACCTCGCGCCAGCCAAAGGGCCTTTGCTGGTACTGGCGCTGGATATCGCCCATAGCGGTATCCAGATGGCGCTGATGCTGCACCTTGAGGTAGTCCTCGACCTCCTTGAGCGCACGCGTGTTGCCCGCGTCCATGCCATCGAGACCCGCTTGAACGTTGCCCGCCAGCGTGGAGCGGATATCGGAATCGTCCTCAACCGGCGCGCCGATGTAGCCAGCCTTTTCAAAAACAACGTCACACAGTTGCGCGAGCACCTGCTCAAAAACCTGGGCGGGTTTGGTGGCGCGAACCTCAACCATGCGGCCGTTGACCGCGCAACGTGCATGGAGCACGGCCTCGCTCAAAAGGGCATCGGCCTCTTTTTCGTTATAGGCTGCCTCGCGCATTTTTGCCTCGACAATCTGGCGGGTACTCGGCGGTAGCTCCTGCAGATTGCGCGTCTGGGCGTACATGCGAATCTTAGCGGCGTTGACGAGCGGGGCCCAATAATCCACCTCGTCGCCCAAGGCCACGATGGCCTTATCCACTGATTTCAATGCTAGCTCGGCATCGTCCGCGCGTGCCAAGTCGCCGGCCATGGTCACCACGGAGAGTTCCATACCACCCTTGCTGGATCCATGAATCGAGCCATCCACGTAGCGGTCAAAGGGGAAGTCATTAGGATCGCGATGGAACTTGTACGCATTGTAGATACTGTCGAACAGGCGCTTCTTGATGTACTCGATCACCTTCGCGTTGTCGATCGGGGTCCGCGCAATCTCCTGTGCAATTTCCTGCTCCTCGTCGGTGAGGAAGCTGTAGGTATCGCCCTGTCGCGCCACTTTGTTCTCGCGCTCCAAGCGGGCAAGGGACTCCTTGACGCGGTCCTTGAGGGCGCGCTTGTCCACGTCGAGGCTGTCGACCATCAGGGTAGAGATGTTCTCGACCGTGGCCTTGACGTAGCCGATGTAACGAATCAGGTACAGGAGCTTAAGTACCCGGACGTCGTAGGGCTCAAGACCTTCTCCGCTCTCAGCCGCGCGCTCCGCACAGACGACGACCTGGATGATGCCGTGCTCAAGGTCTTTGGAGATTGTATCGAAGAAGCGCCAGAACGGCACGAGTACACCGGTCTGGTCACGCTGGACGGCCTGAGCGCTCTCCTGGAACGCACTCAGCATGGAGCGCTCGCCCGTGGACATGTGCTTGGCCTTGACACCGTGCTTGCGCACCTCGGTCATGACGTCGGGCAGAAGCTTAAACTGATAGCCCACAAACGGGTAGCTGGCCACAAAATCCTTGGAGTTAGCGTAGCCGGCAAGGTCGGAGCGCGAGCCACCCTCAAAGGTAAAGTTGTTTTTGAGCACGGCGGCGTCTTGCTCGTAGACCTGTGCAAGCATATCGGCCGCCGGCGCGGTCTTCTCGAGCACACGGCGCTGGATGACCTCGTCAACGCTGGAGCTGGAGAGCGAAAGGCGGGTATTGAAACGGCCCTGGATCTTTGAAAAGTCGTTGCCCACGGGCAGGCTCAGGTTGTCGATGGCCTCCTGGCTCGTAACCATCACCCACACGCGACCACCGCAGGTGGCACCCAGCTCCTCGACGATGGTCTGAAGGCTCAGCATAAGGCTTGGGTCCTGGTCGTTTGTAATAAACTGACCCACCTCGTCGACCATAAAGAGCAAACGGAAGTTGCCGCCGTGGGCCGCGGCCTGAGCGTCCACGTAGTCCTTAACCTTTTTGGCAAAGACATCGGGGGCCAAAACCTCGTCTTCAGAACCCTCGAGCCAGTTCCATGCGGCCTTTTCGCTCATGCCGAGCACGCTCTGCAGCACCTCGACGACGTCGTCCTCAAAGTAGCTGTAGGTGTCGCGGGCCTGGAGCCAGGACTCGCCATTGACGCGCTCAAAGGCCTCGCGGAACTCCAGGGTCTTGCCCAGGGAATCAATGTAGTCCTCGAGCTTTGCAAGCTTGAGGTCCTCGCCGTAGAAGCCGCGCGCCTCGTAGAACATGCGCTCAAAGCCGCGAAGCAGCGCCGTGGGAGCCGTATCGCCCTGCTTCCACTGACCCGCCTTGCTATCGATGTTAAAGAGGATGGCCTGCGTGGGCACCGAGCAGGCGCGCTCCATGGCAGCCGCGACCATGGGGTCGACGATCTTGCCGTCAAAGTAGCGGATGGCGCTCTTACCGCCGATCGGACGATTCTCGAGCAGGTAGCTCAGCATCTTGAGGAAGTGCGATTTACCGGAACCGAAGAAGCCGCTGATCCACACGCCAATCTTGTCGGTGGGCACATCGATGGCATCGCCGTAGGCCTTGAAGAACGTGGCAAAGTGCCCCTGGAGCTCGCGCGTCACCACGTACTCGTCAAGCTCCTGGCGGATGGACTCGTCTTTTGAATCCTGGACCTTGACCACGCCGTTGATGGAGCGGTTGATGTCTTTTGCAAAGAGGTCGCGAATGATCGTGTTGTCCATGGGTGCTCCTTTGGGTTTGGGAACGTTATGGCAAAGGGTTGTTACCGGCGGCAGGGCCTTGTATGCGGGGAGCCGTGCTTACGAGATATCGATGGCGCGGTAGTAGTTATCGGCCGGCAGACGGTTAAAGAGC
>USCJ01000035.1 GCA_900553215.1 uncultured Collinsella sp. | reverse complement strand
GACGTGGCGACCGTCTCGGACGCCGTCGTCGAACCCACCTTGCGCTCCTGGCGACGGAACACCTCGACCTCGGCACCACGGAAGCGGTAGATCGACTGCTGTGCATCGCCCACGGTACACAGCGCACGCTCACCCGCGCCGGTCAGGTAACGGATCAGGTCGACCTGCATCTGGTCGGTATCCTGGAACTCGTCGATCATGACCATCTTAAAGCGGCCCTCATAGGCCGCTCGAATAGCCGGGTAGTCGCGCAGCGCCTCGTACGCCATACGCAGTAGGTCGTTGTTATCGAGCGCGGACTGGCCGGCCTTCAGCGCGCGATACTCAGCCTCCACGGAACGGGCCAGGCCCACCAGCGCATCGAGTGCGGGACCACCGCAGGCCAGCACGATATTGATAAACGCATCGGCAGCCTCGGCCTTGAGTAGCTCCACCTGCTCCTTAGAAAACGCCTTGCTCGCCCGAGGCATGCTGCACGACATCATGAATCGCGCCGCATCCTCCATGGTTTTGCCGCTCGCCTCAAACGCGTCGATGGCGTCGAGTGCCACCTGTGCCTTTTCGGTCGCGGCCTTGCTCGCACCCAACGCCGCGCGATAGGCGTCGGCAAGCGCCGAGGTGTCAGCCTGGCCGCGCGCCACGCACACATCGTCCATGCCGCCCGGCAGCTGGCTCGATAGCTCCAGCAGGTCGCGCACCAGTCCTTTAATGGTGGTACCGGCGCCAAACGGCCCACCCTCGCCCGCCATGGGATACCAAGCGTAGAGGGCCTTAAGCGAAGCGGCGAGCTCGGGGGCGGCATCGGGCGCCGTCGCGCGGGCCAGCACATGCTCAACAGCCTGGTCCATAAGCTCGTCGGTATCGGTGAGCACCGTGAACTCGGGATCGATGCCCAGCTCCAACGCATGTGCGCGCAGGATACGCGAGCACATGCCGTGAATGGTCGAGATCCACGCATCGTCGACGGTCAGGGCTTCCTCGTCCATGCCCTCGTCGATGAGCGCGCGGCGCACACGGTCACGGATCTCGGCCGCGGCGTCTTTGGTAAAGGTAATGGCGAGCACCTGGTCCAGATGCTCAACGAACGGACCGGATTCGGGCGAGAGCGCGTAGACGATGCGGCGCGTGAGGGTAAAGGTCTTGCCCGAACCGGCACCCGCCGAGACAAACAGCGGACGGTCGAGCGTTTTGACGATCTGCAGCTGTTGCGGCATCAAAGTCGAAAGATCCATGGTCTACACGTCCCTCCTTACAAACGTTCCTTCGTGGTTATACGAGCAGCGCGCATGCGCGGCCTGAGCCGACGTCGGGTCGACGGCGGCAACGTCGCCTGCCTCGAGTTCGTGCAGGCGCTCGGCGATGCCGGCCTCCACGCGATCGAGCAGGGCGTCGAAGTCCATGCTGCCACCCTCGCCGGGAAAGCCCTTCTTAAGCCCCGGGATGCGGCCGTCACCACGCTCCTCCTCGAGCAGCTCGGCACTCGCGGCGCCGCGCAGCGCCGGTTTGCCGCCCTTGGTCGAAAAATAGAGCGCCGCACGGGCATCCAGATCCAGCGCCCGGCGCATAGCCTGCGCATAGATAAGCGTCTGGGTATGGGGCGGCAGCCACCGCGGGTCGTCGATGGCGGCCTCGCCCGATTCCTCGTCGCGCACCGTGGGGTCGGCGAGTTTAAACTCCTCAACGCCCGTGCGATGCTTGTAGTCGATTACCACGGCGCGATTCTCGGCATCCACATCCACGCGGTCGATGCGCCCGCCGAGCGGCCAGCCGGCATACTCGACCTGGAGCTCGTTGAACGCAAACTCCAGGTAGCGCGGCGCGAAGGGCGCGAGCGCCTCGGACTCGTAGGCAAGAACGCCCTCCAGCTGCGGCAAAATCTCGGCCACCTGGCGCTCCTCCACCGGGGAGAGCGGCACGAGCGGGCCCTCGGTACCGCGCTTGCCCGCATGCTCGGCCAAGGTCTCGTCAAAGACCTCGCGCAGCAGCTCCTTCGCGCGTGGCAGATTCATGGGTGTCACGCGCTCCATGCCCTCCTGGGGCAGACGGGCATGCAAGTGTTCCAGCACGTCGTGGACAAAGTTGCCCTTCTCCATATTGCCAAAGCCAGCGTCGATCGACTGGGGCTTCACGCGGTACGAGACGAACCAGCATAGCGGGCAGGTCGAATAGGCCTCGATCTGCGAGGCAGACGTCAGGCGCGGCACCAGCGGCGCATCCTCGCCCTCGCCATCGCGACGACGCAGGACCAAATACGGAATGGCTTCATCGCTCAGATGCTGAGGAGCTTCGCAGGTCACGCGCTCGCGCCTAAGACCTTCGCCTGCCGCGGGATCGAAGTCCCTTACGATATCGCCCTCACCCACACACTTCGCCTTGTCGGCGCCAACGGCCTTAGCGTCGTCAGCGGCCTTGTCGGCGTCAGCGGCCTTAGCATCGTTAGCGGCCTCGGCATGCGCCCGCAACTCGGTCCACACGGCAGCCGGGTAGCACTCGCGCGCCTGGCGATCGTGCGTCACGCGGGCAAGCGCAACCGGACCGCGCGCGGCCTGCATCGCGCGGCCAAAGCGCACGCGCAACAAGGCGGCAGGCTCAAGCGTCACACCCTCGCGATCGAGGCTCGCCGTCAGCGTGGCCAGCGGCCCCTCTTCGTGTGAGAGCGGATAACTGTCCAGGTCGACGTCGGCAAACAGCACGGCATCGTAGCTGCCGGGGCGCAGGGCCGCCGCATCGGCAAGCGAAGCAAAGCGAACCTGGGCGCGTGGCGCACGGTCAACCTCGTAGGTCTCGTAATCGTAGGCGGCGCTACGCTTGTCCACCTTGGTGCGAATGTCATCGAGCACGGGCACGGTCGCGGCCTGCGACACGTCGAGCGCACGGGCGCCATTCATAAGGATGTCGATGACGTGGCGCAGCAGGGCCACCTCCGCCTGGCGACGGGCCTGACCGTCGAGACCGCCAAGTGCGCGATCGGGCAGTGCCTCGGCAACGGCAAGCATGGCCTTGAGCGCCGTCACGGGTTTGTCGCGCCACAGCGCCTGGAACACGTCCGAGATCACGCACGGCACGTTCTTAAACCAGTTCTCGTCGCTCGCCGCTTTACGCGCGCCCCTCACCTGGCCCTGCACGCTCTGCAGCAGGCTCTTGACGCCCGCAGTGGTCTTGCTGCGCGACAGTCGCATATTCTTGTCGAACGTGCGCGCGCTGGCGGCGTCGGCACCCGAAAGCGGGCTGTAAATCCAGTCGGTAAGCTCCGGAGCGGGCCACCACTCAGTCTTAGAAGCTGCCCCTTCGTCGGCGGCCTTCATACGCTCGATCAGGTTGGCGAGCGCCGTGAACTGCCTGCCCGCAATGGATTGGGAAAACGCCGTGAACTCGGCCGTCTCGGCAGCAACGTGGCGCGCCGCCAAACGAGCGGCAAGCTCGCCGAACAGCTGGGGTGCCCGGGCAGAAACAACGAGCACGCGTACGGGGTCGGCGGGTGTTGCAGCAGCTTTATCGTCCTTGGACTCCTTGTGCGCTTTCACCAACTTATCGATGACGTCCGCATAAGCATGGGCACGGGCATGGGGGCCGGCGACCTCAATAAAGGCAGGCTGAGCAGCGGACTTGGAGGCAGTCTGGGGCGCGGCGGCGCCCTCCCCCAGCGGCGCGATCTCAAACAGCACACCGCGGACATCAAATGCCGCGGCAAGCTCCTCGCGCATTGCCGCTTGCTCGCGGGCAAGCAGCACGACAACCTCTCCCCCGTTGTTTGCCACGGCGGACAGCAGCTCGAGCAGGCTATACGTAAATGACGCGACGCCGCGCACGCAAACGGCGCGGGCGCACCCCGGCAGGTTGTCGGCCAAAGCGCCGGCCATAATGTCAGCCGCCTCGCAGGGCTCGACCATATCTCGACGGTCCAAACCGCGCGCATAGGCGCACAAAAGTTCAAACACGCGAGCCTCGGCGTCGCTTTTGGGCTTGGGCTTGCAAACGTTGTCGCAGCAACGCTCGGCACCTGTCCCTGCCACACCCGGCAGCACATCGCGAGCCATACGCGCGAGCATACGCACCGTGCCCTGGCTGCGCGAAAGCGGCTGCAGGTCGGCGTCGTCGAGACGCGCTACCATGTCCGAAAACAGCATCTGGCGCTGCAGGTTGTCGACGAAACCGCGCCCGTCGCCCAAAAGCTCCCAAAGCGAGCGAAGCCACGATGTAGGCGTCTTGTAGTCAATACCCAGCGAAACGCCGGCTTCCGCCGCATCATGACGGCACAGGTCGAGCTCGGCAAACGTTGGCGCCAGCAGCACGGCACGCCCGTGGCGGGCAATAAGGTCGGCAAGCAGCGCCGCCTCGGCATCGCTCAAATCCGCGCCGGCGTTGGTGGTATAGATTCGAACAGGCATGGTCCTCCACTCAAACCGTTCGCAATATTCAATGCTTTCATCCTACCCGCCCGCGCGGACAGATTTGCCCCACGCCAACAGATTTGACCCCTTGGAGACGGAGGAAAATGGATCACCGAGGAGGTCAGTCTAACCCAGTGATCCGTTTTCCTCCGTCCCCAAAGGATCAAAAAACCGCCCCCGAAGGGACGGTTCTGCGCAATTCGTTTTTACCGCTGGCCTACTCGCCATCCTCCAGCTTGATGAGGATCTTGCGATAGCCGCCGTACTCGCCGTTGAGTGCCTTGGACACGCGGCTCACCGTAGTGGACGAAGCGCCGGTGCGGGCCTGAACCTCAACATAAGGCTCGCCCTCATCCAGATAACGCGCAACCTGCAGACGTTGCGAAAGATCGCAGATCTCGCGCGGCGTGCAGATATCGGTCAAAAACGCCTGGATATCCTTCTCGTCATCCAAAAGACTAAATGCGTGGACCAGCTGCTTGACATCAGGCTTGTCAAACATGTTCTCGATATTCATCGATCACCGCCAAACCCGCCATAAGGCATCGAAGTTGATACTGACATCGGGCATCGTTCGCCCGTTCTATGCAATAGGGCAACGCCTGTGGCTTTTGCCCGTAGCAGTGTAGCACACCACCAAACTAAAGCGACAAGACTCTCTGCCAGCGGCGCGTTTTTCAGGACGAACGCCGTTTTGAAACCGAATGCGCACGTAAGCTCCACGAATATTTGAGACAATGGGCGGCCAAACAGAGCCGTGCCCGAGCATCTGTCCGAGTTGCAAAGGCATGTGCCTCTCACGCTCCCTCACCACGCCATGCGCAAGAAAGGATTCACACCATGCGCTTTATGCTCAACTGGCTTTTGACCTCAATCGCCATCGCGATCGCAACGTTTCTCGTCCCCGGCATTCAGCCCTTCGGCATGACCGACGCCTGGGTCTGCTTTGCCTTCGTGGGACTGTTCCTCAACATCGTCGACTCGCTCGTTAAGCCGTTCCTGACGGTCATCTCGCTGCCACTCACTATTATCACGCTTGGTATTTTTCAGCTTGTGGTCAACAGCTTTATGCTCGAGCTGGCCAGCTACCTGTCGGTCAATCTGCTGGGCGCGGGTATCTCCATCGCCAGCTTTGGATCGGCGTTTATGGGCAGCATCCTGGTATCCATCATGCGCAGCATTCTCGACAGCATCGCCCGGAACTAAAGCGACCGGATACGGACCGCCACAACACGCCAAAACGAAGGCCGTCCATCGCAACGATGGGCGGCCTTGCCATTTGTCGAGCCTCAGAGGGCAGGAAAATCTACCATTTCTACCCCGTCCCCCAATAGCAGGTGGGGCTAGATGACGTAGTCGTAGCCCTCGCTGGGGGCGACGAGCGTATCGAGCGTCACGCCATCGAGGTAGTCGTTGATGAGCTTGTCCAGGTTCTTCCACACATCGAGTGTGGGACACTCATCCGAACGCGAACAGCCCTTGCAGTCGCCGTCCAGGCATGCGACCGGTGCCAGACTACCCTCGGTCAGGCGCAGAATCTCGCCCACCGTGTACTGCTCGGGCGGGCGCGTGAGCACGTAACCACCGCCCTTGCCGCGCATGCCCGAGAGCATATTGGCGCGCACGAGTGTGGCCAAAATGTTCTCCAGATACTTCTCCGAAATCCCCTGACGCGCGGCGATCTCTTTGAGGGGAATGCGGCCTGCCGCCTGGTGCTCGGCCAGGTCGACCATAACGCGCAGGGCATATCTGCCCTTTGTGGAAACCAACATATATATTGCTGCCTTTCGGTCTTTTAATTCGTAGAAATTCTAGCCGAAATATTGGTTTTGAAAATACCTATTCCCGTCAAGATGGTTAATCGACTCGTAATAATCTTCTATTTCCTATTGCATTACTAGGCTTTAGTGCCTACTATGCTTGCCAACAGCAAAACGAACAACCCATAAGGTTTGTGGGTTTCGTTGCTACACACACCGTAAAACCACACGGTATCCAGTCATTTGAACACTTTGGAGGTTCACCATGAGCAATGTGTACACATCCATCGATCAGCTTATCGGCCACACTCCGCTTCTGGAGCTCACTCACTTTGAGGCCGATGAGGACCTCAAGGCCCGCGTGCTCGTCAAGCTGGAATACTTCAACCCCGCCGGATCCGTTAAAGACCGCGTCGCCAAGAACATGATTGACGAGGCCGAGAAGGCAGGCAAGCTCGTGCGTGGCGGCGACTACACCATCATCGAGCCCACGAGCGGCAACACCGGCGTCGGCATCGCCTCGGTGGCGGCCGCCCGCGGCTACAAGGTGATCATCACCATGCCCGAGACCATGTCCGTCGAGCGCCGCAAGCTGATGCAGGCATACGGTGCGCAGCTCGTGCTCACCGACGGCTCCAAAGGAATGAAGGGCGCTATCGCCAAGGCCGAAGAGTTGCAGAAGGAGACCCCCAACAGCATCATCGCCGGCCAGTTTGTGAACCCCGCGAACCCGGCCATTCACAAGGCCACGACCGGCCCCGAGATCTGGGACGACACCGACGGCAAGGTCGACATCTTCGTCGCCGGCGTCGGCACCGGCGGCACCGTGACCGGCGTGGGCGAGTTCCTCAAGGAGCAAAACCCCGAGATTCAGGTCGTCGCCGTCGAGCCCGCCACCTCCCCGGTGCTCTCTAAAGGCCAGGCCGGCCCGCACAAGATCCAGGGTATCGGTGCCGGCTTTGTGCCCGACGTCCTCGACACCCAGGTCTACGACGAGATCATCCCCGTCGAGAACGACGACGCCTTTGCCACCGGCCGCGCCGTGGGCCACAAGGAGGGCGTGCTCGTGGGCATTTCGTCCGGCGCCGCCGTGTGGGCCGCACTGCAGCTGGCCAAGCGCCCCGAGAACAAGGGCAAGACCATCGTGGCGCTGCTCGCCGACACCGGCGAGCGCTACCTGTCCACGGCACTCTTCCAGGACTAGAGCTCTCGTTCCTAGAACGAGTCCAAGGCACGCCGGTCTCCCCTCTCTTCTGGCAGCCTGAGCTCATCCCAACAGGGTGTCCCACAGGACGCCCGAACTTGCTACAATGTCTGCGGCGCGGAACCAGCCTCCCGCGCCGCTTTTCTTTTTTGGCCACATGCCACCAAGGAGAACCTCCCCATGCACAACAAGCGCGTGCTCGTCGCCATGAGCGGCGGCGTCGATTCCAGCGTGACCGCGTACCTGCTCAAGCGCCAGGGCTACGAATGCGTCGGCGCCACCATGCGTCTCACCTGCCCCGCACCCGACCCCGCCACGGGCATGAGTAAAGTCGACCGCGACATCGCCGATGCAAAGGCCGTCGCCGAGCGCCTGGGGATACCCCACCATGTGCTCGACCTGCAGCAGACCTTCGACCGCAACGTGATCGAGCGCTTTGTGAACGCCTACCAGGAAGGGCTGACGCCCAACCCGTGCATCATCTGCAACCGCCACATTAAGTTTGGCGCGCTGCTCGATGCGGCGCTCGATATGGGCTGTGACTACATCGCAACGGGACATTACGCCAAAACAAGCCAGGCGGCAGACGGCACCTGGCAGCTGCACCGCGGCGAGGACCCTAAGAAGGACCAGAGTTACTTTTTATATTCGCTCACGCAAGAGCGCCTGGCACGCACGATCTTTCCGCTGGCAGGGCTGGACAAAGAGCGCGACGTGCGCCGCATTGCCGCCGAGCAGGACTTTGCCAACGCCAAGAAGGCCGAAAGCGAGGACATCTGCTTTATCCCGGACGGCGACTACGCGGGCTATATCGAGCGCCGCTGCGGACATGCCGCTGCACCGGGCGACATTGTGTGGCGCGACGGCAGCGTGGTCGGACGCCATAGCGGCGCGCTGCGCTATACCATCGGCCAGCGCAAGGGCCTGGGCGTCGCGATGGCGCATCCCGTGTACGTAACGGGCGTCGACGCCGCCAACAACATTGTGCATCTGGGCGAAGCCGAGGACCTAACCGCGGCGGCGCTAACTGCCAATGAGTGGATTTGGAGCGCGCCGGCAGAGTGCATGGAGGCCGAGCTCGATGCCGGCGGCATTCGCGTGGGCGCCAAGTACCGCTACCGACAGAAAGACCAGGCAGCGACCCTTACGCGCGGCGAAGACGGGCAAATGTTGCTGACCTTTGACGAGCCGCAGCGCGCCATCGCCCCCGGACAGGCCGTCGTCGTCTATCGGGGCGACATCGTCCTGGGCGGCGGCACCGTGACCGGCGCGCTTAAGTAGCCGCGGGTTTATCGCTGCACGTGTCGAAGTACCTCAACAGCGGCACCAACCTCGATTACGCGACGCTCAAGGCCGCGGTGAATGGCCTCGAGTCGACCCTCCGCCGTCGCCCACTCGCTCTGCGAAAGAATCTCGATCGCTTCATCAACAAATCCGTTGAGCCGCGATGAATCGAACCAATCGAGCAAATCCGCAAGCGCCAGCTGGACGGAAGGGTCGGGCCCAAACGGCTTAGCGGAAAACCCAAACTCCCCAGCTGCGAGCACGGCAGTTGGTACGTTGTACCACAGGCAGTTGCCGCTATCGAACAGCGGAGCAGGTTTTATCTCCAGGGTGTCGACATTGCGGATGATGCCGAAGTTTCGCCAATGGCGGTCGCTGTTGGCCAAAAGGGCATCGCAGACAATCATCTGCGACATAGACCTTCTCACAGCGGCCTCATCGACACCATGCTTGCCGAGGTAGCAACAGTATCGATCGTATGTCGAGTTTCCCCGCTGGCTACCAAATGCGCCCTTAACGTAAACAGCCGGAACATATTCCTCGCGGCCGTCAAGAAAGTCGTCGCACAGACACACAGGGCCATCGAACATGCGCTCAACCGTGTAAGGAACAAACTCCCCCTTGGAAAGCAAGCGACGATGCAGAGCCGTTGCAACTGCCTCGTTAAAGGGCCGTTGGTCGTCCATCCCGCACCCTTTAGCCAAAACGCGAATGCCGTTTCGGATCATCCACGATTTAGGGAGCTCGCCCTCGGACGTGTTATCCGGATTATTTAGACCGATGCCTTCCAGCCAACCCGAACGCTCTTCGGGCGCCGATCGCTCAAATTCGTTCTCAAAGTAATTGATGCTTTGCCATTTGAGTTCGGCGCAATCGGCCGGCCGCAGCCAATAACAATCCGAAAGCGATAAGCCCAGGCACCGAACCGGAACCTCGATGCCACTGGCAATTCCCAGTTCACGATAGCGGGAGACGAGTCCAGGGCGAACGTCAGGCACCGACCGATGGCTCCACCACACGTTGAGCTCCCGTTTATTCACCGTAGGAGAAGAGCTCGAGCATGTGCCAAACGGCATTCGTTGCGCATCGAGGACCTCGGCGATTTCGAAGGGAAACTCACGCGTCGGATCAAATGAGACATGCGCGACCTCATGGTCGGCCGACATCAGCGTAAACTTGCGTCCCACATCGGCCGCAGGACGGCGTCCTCGCTTGCGGACCTTTTGGTAGGCGGTCGCAGAATTGTACTCGACCATCTTCCGGCCGCCCACAATATCGCACACAAGCGTCCCCGATGCGGCAAGTTGCGATATGCGGGCTTTCGTAACGCCCAACAGGCGGGCGGCATCACCCATAGATAAGTACTCAGACGTATCCATACACCGCATCATCTCGTTAAGTAATTTACGTGTTTAATTAATAGATTACTTACATCATAATACTAAACGACCTAAAGCGAAAAAAGGCCCGAGAAATCGGGCCTTAGCGATTGGTCAGCCGAGTCGCAAACTGCTTCCTTAGCGCTGCACGTAGGCGCGGACCAGCTCAAAGGTGTTACGCACACCGTCGATGTGGCTGCGCTCGTAGTTGTGGCTCGCGTACACGCCGGGGCCGATCAGGCCGTGACGGATGTCGTAGCCGGCAGAGAGCGTGGCCTCGACGTCCGAACCGTAATGCGGGTACACGTCGATGGCGTAATCGAGCTTAAGCTCGCGCGCGATATTGGACAGCGTGGTCACCAGATCGTAGTTGTAGGGGCCACCCGAATCCTTGGCGCAGATCGACACCATGCGCTCGGTGCAGCCCAGGTCGTCACCCACGCAGCCCATGTCAACGCTGATCATCTCGCGCGTGTCGGCCGGCACGAAAGCGCCGCCGTGGCCGACCTCCTCGTACACGGTAAAGAGCAGGGACACCTTGCGCGAAAGCGACACCTCGCCGTCAGCAACGGCGCGGGCCAGACCCAGCAGAATCGCCGCCGACAGCTTGTCATCCAGAAAGCGGCTCTTAATGTAGCCGCTTTCCGTCACCGTGGTGCGCGGATCCATGGCGATGATATCGCCCGTCTGAATACCCAGCTCGAGGACATCATCCTTGCTATCGACGTTCTCGTCGAGCAGGATTTCCATGTTCTTCTCGATGGTCTTAACCGGCTCATCGGCCACATGCGCCGAAGGCTCGGTATTGAGGACCACGCCCGTGTAGACATTGCCATCGCGCGTGTAAACGGTGCAGTTCTCGCCATCGGCCGTAGACCACTGGTGCCCGCCGAGCGTCGTGGGGCGCAGGCGACCATTGTCCTTAATGGAGCGTACCATGGCGCCCAGGGTATCGACATGGCTCGCCAGTACGAGCGACTCACCCTCGCCACCAAGCTCAACCAACACGTTGCCCTTATTGGAGCGCTCGGGGCCAAAGCCCATATCGCGCAACGTTTCCATTAGATAGTCAGTAGCCGCACGGGTATAGCCCGTAGGTGAAGCAATCGAGGTAAGCGCCTTCAACTGGTCAGTAATATAGGAGAGCGTAGAATCCATCTTGGACACCAAAGTCACCCTTTCATATCGAATTAAACCCACAGCAACAATACCCCCGCGAGCCATCTTTTTACCTAGCGAGATGACCCATCGAGCTCGCCAGGACTGCGCCCGCCACGATAACGAGCCGGCGGCCCCTGCCGTTAGTCCC
>USCJ01000034.1 GCA_900553215.1 uncultured Collinsella sp. | reverse complement strand
GCGGTCCTCTCGGGTCCTGAGCGCGACTCACCGGACTGGTTGTCTGAATTAAAGAAAGTGAAGGCCCCTTTCGGGGCCTTCTTTTTATAAAAATTCGCCGACTCGGTGGACTTCGGGTTCTAGGTCTACGTCGAATTGGTCTTTGACGGTTGCTTGGATGTGGCGGATGAGTTTGTCGACGTCGGCTGCGGTGGCGTGGTCGGCGTTGACGATGAAGCCGCCGTGTTTTTCGCTCACCTGGGCGCCGCCGACGGCGTGGCCGCGCAGGCCGGCGTCCATGATGAGCTTGCCGGCAAAGTGGCCCTCGGGGCGCTTGAAGGTGGAGCCGGCGCTCGGCATATCGAGCGGCTGCTTGTCCTCGCGGCGCTGGCGATAGTCGTCCATGTCGGCCTTGATCATCGCGGCGTTGCCCGGGGCGAGATTGAAAGTGGCCGAAAGCACGATAAAGCCGTCGTCGGCGATGCGGCTCTTGCGATAACCCAGGTTGAGCTCGTCGACATCGAACTCGATGATATTGCCGCTGCCGCGGGTGCCGTCGTCGAGCATGCGGGCGGGCTTGTAGACACGCACGGATTCCAGCACATCGGCCATGCAGGCACCGTAGGCGCCGGCGTTCATGTAGCAGGCGCCGCCGACCGATCCGGGGATACCCGAGATGGGCTCCATGCCGGTGAGGCAGGCTTCGGCGGCAGTCGCGGCGACATCGGAAAGCAAGGCGCCGGCTGCCGCTGTGACGTGCGTGCCGTCGACGGTGATGTTAGAGAGGCCGTCGCCCAGTGCCACGACGACGCCGCGGATGCCCTTGTCACCGACGAGCAGGTCGGAGCCGTTGCCCACGATGGTGAGTGGCAGATCGCAGCGATAACAGGTATCGAGCGTGGCGACGAGGCCCTGCTCGGTATCGGGCGTGACAAAGACATCGGCCGGGCCGCCGATCTTAAACGTGGTGTGCTCGCGCATGGGCTCGCTCATGAGTACGTTGTCCTCGCCGGCAACGCCGGCGAGCGCGCAGAGCAGGTCCTCGTTAAAAAAGTCGTTCTCGTGCATACGAATATCCGCCTTTTGGTGGTTGTTGTCATCAATCGATTGCAATATACCCCACCTGGACGGATTTGGTGCGCTGGCGGCGATAAAACAGCCGTCCACCGGATTGGTAAAGTGTTTATCACCGAGGTAGAGGGGCAGTCGCTATACTTTCAAGAGATTGCGCGTAAACCCGGAAGGAGCGAGATGGCCAACAAAGTCACCCTCAAGCAGATCGCCCAGGAGGTGGGGCTTTCCCCTTCGTCGGTCTCGCTTGTTCTCAATAATCGGCCGTGTCGCATCTCGGAAGAAAACCGCAAGCTCATCAAGGAGGTTGCGGCGCGCAACCACTATGTTCCTAACCAGATCGCGCGCAGCCTGGTCATGCGCGAGTCGCGCACGCTGGGCCTTATCGTTCCCAATATCGAGAGCCGCTTTTTTGCCTCGCTCGCCGGCAGCTTGGAAAAGCGCTGTCGCGAGGACGGTTACGCGCTCTTTATTACCAGCTCGGGCGGAAGCGCCGATGACGATCTGGAACTGCTGCGCCAGCTGGTGACGCGCGGCGTCGACGGCGTCTTTCTGGTAGTGGGTGACGAGTTCTCCGACGATCGCGCCCTGCGCGAGGAGGTGAGCCATCTGCCCATTCCTGCCGTGATGGTCGACCGCGCCATTGAGGGCCTCGAGTGCGACAAGGTGATGTTCGACCACGAGATGGGCGGCTACATGGCTACGCGGTATCTGATTGAACAGGGTCATCGCCGCATCGCCTGTCTGGTTAACGCGCGTCGCTCCAATACGGGCCGCAAACGACTCGCCGGTTACGAGCGCGCGCTGCGCGAGGTGGGACTGCCCATCGACGCGCGCCTGGAGTTTGAGAGCGAGTACTACATTCCGAGCGCATACGAGGCCTCGGAGGCGGTGCTTGCAACCGATGCCACCGCCGTGTTCGCAAGCTCGGACAACATCGCCCTCGGTCTGCTCAAGCGCTTGCACGAGATGGGGAAGAGCATCCCGGGCGATATCTCGGTCGTAAGCTATGACAACTCGGCGGCCGACGTTCTCTTTGAGCCGGCGCTGACCGCGATTGAGCAGGATCCCGGTGTCCTTGCGGAGCATGCTTTTGGCTGCATGTCCAAGCGTCTTGCCGGTAGGGGCGGTAGACGTGCCGAAGAGGTCGTTCTGGAGCCGGCGCTTATCGTGAAGGGCAGTGTGCTTGACCTTACCGAATATAGCTAAGCGCACTTGTTTGTTTGCATAGATTGCATGCGGAGTGTCCGCTATTTGCCGGCGGGGCCGGGGAGGCATACTTTGTTTTGAGAAGTTCGCGGAGCCCACTTCTCAAAACAAAGCAGGCACCCCGGCCCTCGTCCGTGAACTTTTCCGCTGGGCGAGCCATAGACGCCGCGCACCGATACGGTAAAGCGGCGGCTTGAAATTGGTGCTATATTCAGCTTGAGTTGTTTAATGCTAGTACGGGAGGCTGATATGGGGCTGTTCAAGAAGAAAAACCCGCAGGATGCCTTTGATCCCGATGTGTTTACCATCACGGATACGATTTTGGACCCGCCGCGGTTTACATTTTTGCCGGCTATCTATCAGGATGCCACGCGCCGCAAGTGGGCCGTGCATCAGCGTGGGGCGCAGCCGAAGATTTTTGACTATGCGGACGTGTTGCAGTGCGAAGTAGCCGAGGCGGGCGATCCGGAGGCCGATGAAGCGGTCTCTAAACAGGAATTTGCCCAGCGTATTCTGGCAAATCCCGCTAAGGCGGCAAAAATGAACGCTGCCAAGCGTAATATGTGTCTTGGTATGGGCGTTGTTGTGGCGGTTCAGACGGGAAAAGACGAGGTTTCCAAATTAGAGATTCCCGTTATGACCGACGAAGTCAAACGCGATTCAAGCCTATATAAGTCGTATCGGAATGTCGCCGAGAAGATCAAGGCCGAATTTGATGCCATGGGAGGGCTGGTCTAATTTTGGCGGCATACGTTTCTGAATGAGGAGTCTGTGCAATGGCAGGCGAATCTTATGCAATTCCCCCCAAAGATCGTGCTGTTGAGGGAATTCTATGGTATATCCAGCACCATCAGCTTGCCGGCGGCGATCGCCTGCCGGCCGAGCGCGTGCTGTGCGAAGAGATCGGCGTTTCGCGTACGGCGTTGCGCGCCGGTATCACGCGGCTCATCTCGTGCGGAACGCTCGAGAGCCGTCGCGGATCGGGTACGTATGTGTGTCCTCCTAAGCCGCTGAACATCTTCCAGGAAACGTATAACTTTTCCGATGCCGTGCGGACTGCCGGCCTGCATCCCTCTTCTCGTCTGGTTTCCACCGAGACCATCGAGGCGGATAAGACGCTTGCCGACAAGCTTGGGGTGGCTATAGGCGCTCCTTTGCTCCGCATGCAGCGCGTTCGACTTATTGAGGGCGAGCCGGCGTCAATCGAGACGGCTCACGTTAACCTGTCCCTGTGCCCATCGCTTCCCGAGCACGATTTTGAGTGCGAGAGCCTTTACGATGTCTTGCTCAAAGAAGGTGGCGGGCGTGTTGAGCATGGACGTGAGCATATCTCCATCTCGCGTTTGAACGCCGAAGAGGCCGAGCTGCTCCAACAAGAAGAGGAAACGCCGGTGTTCTATGAGAGCACGATCGAATTTGATAAGGACATGCGTTTTGTGGAGCATTGCAAATCGGTGATTTTGCCCACAAAGTTCCGCTTTGCCGATAACGGCGAAAAGAACGGCATGAGGAGCGTGGCAGGTGAACAATGGCTGAAACAATAGATGCCACCCCGGTTTATATGCGCATTCGACGCCGCATCGAGGAGCGTATCGAGCGCGGTATATATCCCACGGGTTCCATGATTCCGTCCGAAAAAGACCTCGCCGAGGAATTTGGTACGACACGCTTGACCATCCGAAGTGCTGTCGATGAGCTGGTTCGGCGTGGGCAGATTCGACGCGTCCGCGGAAAGGGCGCGTTTGTGGCACAGAAAGTGCCCGTTGCGTACGAGCGAACAGGAGGCTTTCGCGAATCGGTTCGTGCTTCGGGCGGCGAGCCGTCCGTCCGTATCCTCGCGCGTTCCAAGCGTTATGCGGGCCCATATTATGCCAACCTGTTTGGCATTGCCGAGGACGATTTGCTGTATTCGATTCGGCGTTTGAACTGCGTCAACGGCGATCCCGTATCGATTGAGACGGCGTTCATCCCGTGCCTGCTGTTCCCCACAATCGAAGATATTGACGTGTCGGTCTTCAGTTTGTACGAGACCTATGAGATGTTGGGCCGAAAGCCGGTCATGGCACAGGAAAAGCTCGATATCGAAGCGCTGGGCGCGCGAGATGCCGGCCTGCTTGGACTGGAGCAGGGCGATCTTGCCTTGACGCTGGAGTGCGTGAGCTTCGATGCGAGCGGCCAGGCGATCGAGTACGTCAAGTCGTTTAACCGCGGCGATGCGGGTGGATATACCTATACGTACTAGCTGGTTTTTTGCATAACGGGCTGAAAAGCTGACGGAATTTTGATTCGTTGAGCAGACTACATATACAACCTTACATGGCTCAAAATCGACCGTTCGCCGATGGGGATAAATTAATCGACAAAGAGGTATCAAAAAGCCGTAACCTGTAACTGTGATTGGTATCAAATACTAATGATTTGTTACGAGGTGAGACGATGAAGATGCTCGATTACGTTCAGCTTGCCCATGTGCGTATGGGAGAGAACCTCGAGCGTTCGTCTGAGCTGGTAGCGCAGCTCGTTGATATTTTCCAGTCCGGTTCTTTTGACGCACTGCGCATCGTTGCTTCGGGTTCGTCGCGCCATGCCGCCGATTGCGCCCGCGATTACCTGCAAGATGCGCTGCAGATGCAGGTGTCCGTTGTGACGCCCGAGGCCTTCGTCGATTTTGAACACACCTATCCACAGCATGCGCTTAACATCGCCGTCTCGCAGAGTGGCTATTCGACCAATACGATTGCGGCGCTCGATTACATGCGCGCACACGATATGGCTGCAGTTGCGCTCACGGCAAACGTCGAGGCACCCATCAAGGAACACGCTGGCATCGTTCTTGACTACGGTGTGGGTGTCGAGTCGGTGGACTTTGTGACTCTGGGCGTCGAGGTTCTCGTTGAGTACCTGGTGCTCTTTGGTATTTACGGCGGTCAGGCGCGCGGAACGATTGACGCCAAGGGCGTTGCCCAGCGTCTTGATGACCTGCGCGAGGCTATCCAGGCTAATGCCGTGATGTGCAAGACCGCCGAGGCATATGTCCAAGACCACATGCTCGAGCTTTCTGAGCACACGCCCGCTATGGTCGTCGGCAACGGCCCCAACTATGGCGTTGCCGAAGAGGCGGCGCTCAAGCTGAGCGAGACCATCAAGATTCCTGCCATGCATCACGAGGGCGAGGAGTTCGTCCACGGTCCCGAGATGCAGATAACCCCAGGCTACCTGGTGTTTATTGTCGACGATCCGCAGGGGTCGGAGCGTCTTGCGAATATCGTCGATGCGCTATCGAACGTTACGGCAAAAACGGTGCTGCTCACGGCCCATCCCAAGGGTAGGGCTCACGAGGTTGTGGTGCCTCAGGTGGCTCCGCTGCTCAGTGCAATTCCCAATCTCGTGTTCTTCCAGACGATTGCGGCAATAATCGCCGAGCGTCTGAAGTCATGGGACGTTCACCCGTATCTCGATGCTGTCTCCAAGCAAATGGAGGTCAAGGCGGAGGGCTACGAAGAGTCAGTCAATGCGCTTAAGGCCAAAGCGGCTGAGTGTTACGGAATGTAAGCGGGTTTTGATGCCCGTTGGCATGGGGGATGTGGAAACAACCCCAGAAAGGAGAGAAAAATGAAGGAAACCGAGAAGATCGAGATCATGCATTTCGACCAGGAGGGCTACCTCGAGGACGGCAAGGCGCTCTACGAGACCGGCAAGAAGATGACCGCGCTCGCCGACAAGGTCGCCGACGAGGGCTACGACGCCGTGTTCCTGATGGGCGTCGGCGGCACCTGGGACGAGCTCATGCAGCTCGAGTACCTCATGAACAAGTTCGGCGACCGCGACCTCGAGGTCTACCTGATCCACGCCGCCGAGTGGAACGTCATGGGCCACAAGCGCATGACCGAGAAGTCCATCGTGCTCACCGCCTCCGAGTCCGGCACCACCCCCGAGGTCCTCGAGGCCGTCAAGAAGATGAAGGAAAAGGGCATTCGCGTCTACGCCATGACCAAGCCCGAGGGCCCCATTGGCCAGGCTGTCGGCGCCGAGAATTGCGTCAAGATGGCTTCCGATCATGGTAACGGTGGCTGCGAGATGGGCTACTACCTCGCCGACTGCTTCGGCCTGCGCCTGCTCAACCGCCGCGGCTGCTTCCCCAAGTTCGATCTGTTTATCGAGCAGACCAAGGACATCTGGAAGGACATGCTCGATATCCGCAAGAGCTTCGAGCCGCGCGCCGAGGAGCTCGCCAAGAAGTACGCCCTGGCCCCCTACACCATGTTCATCGGCTCCGGCGCCCTGTGGGGCGAGACCATCCTGTTCTCGATGTGCATCCTGGAGGAGATGCAGTGGAAGCGCACCCGCTACATCACCTCGGCCGACTTCTTCCACGGCACCCTCGAGCTCGTGGAGCCGGGCGTCCCCGTGTTCCTGTTCATGGGCGAGGACGAGTGCCGCGCCCTCGACGAGCGCGTCCGCGCCTTCCTCACCAGCGGCGTGACCGGCGACACCGACATCAACATCATCGACACCGCCGAGTTCGCGATCCCCGGCCTTGACGACGAGTTCCGCGTCATCGTGTCCCCGTGGATCCTCTCCTCGCTGATCACCGATCGCCTTGCCGCTTACTACGAGACGGTCACCAAGCACAACCTCAACTACCGTCGTTACTATCACCAGTTCGATTACTAAGAGCAAATAACGTTTGTGTAATTGGGCCTCGCTCCTATATGGAACGGGGCCCCGTTTGGGTTGGAGAGTAATTATGAGCTACCCCCAGCTTTCCGTTATGAATATCAGCCATCGCTACTTTGATCTTGAGGAGTTCTTTTCTTCGGCGTCGGCTTCGGGCTACACGTGTTGCGAGCTTTGGACCGGAGCGATGCATCTGTATGTCGATTGCCATGGATACGATTCGCTCGAGCGGGTACGGGAGCTGTCGCAGCGGTATGGGGTTCGGATTGTGGGACTTTGTCCCGAACAGAACAACCCCAAGCCGTGGAATATCGCGGCGCGCGGGAATGAGGCGCGTGCCCGCACGCTCGCGTACTTTAAGAACGTTGTAGATATCGCGGCGGAACTTGGAGCCGAGCAGGTCATGGTCTCGAGCGGCTGGGCATTTTTGAACGAGCCGATCGAGGACGCGTGGGGTCGCAGCGCCTCGATGCTGCGTGCGATTGCCGAGCATGCGGGAGAGTGCGGTGTGCGACTGGTGCTCGAGGCCCTACAGCCGGTTGAGTCGATGATCGTGAACTCGGCGGCCGATACGAAGCGCATGATCGAGGCAGTTGATCATGCGGCACTTAAGGCGTGTCTGGATTTGGGCGCTATGGCGGTGGCAGGGGATACCATCGACGATTATTTCGATCTGCTTGGCGATGATGTCGCCCACGTGCATTTTGTCGATGTTGCGGCAGATGGCACGACGCATCTTGCCTGGGGTGACGGCGACCGCGATATGCGCGCCGACCTGGATAGGCTGGTGGCGCGCGGCTATCGCGGAGTTGTTTCGGCCGAGACCTATGACTGGCGCTATTTTGCCGACCCCGCAGCTGCCGATGCGCAGGTAATGGCAGAGTATCGTCGTGCGATTGGCGTCTAGGTGGGGTTGGGTTGCGACAATCCGCTCCTATGTTTCCAAATGAATACGGTGTGAGCCGAGGAGGACGATTCTCCCCGCAAGCACTCTAGTATGCTAAAGTACCCAGAAGACCGGCGGAGCTATGCCGGTCTTCTGCTCTATATGAAACACAGCATGAGGAGGCTCACCAGATGACGGCCACACCGTGGGGATTCCGGGACATATTGCCCGAGGAGGCTCAGGCGCGCGAGGAGATTGCGCTGACGGTGAAGGGCTGCTTCAGGGAGCATCATTACCTTCCGGTCGAGACGCCGCTGCTCGAGGACAAGGGTTCGCTCGAGGAAGGTGGCCGCATTGCGGACACGCCGTTTAAGCTCTTTGACGATGATGGGCGTTTGCTGGTGGTCCGTCCCGACAACACGTTGCCGATCGTGCGCTTGGTTTCGACCCGCATGCGCGCAGCCGGCCTGCCCCTGCGCCTGCGCTACGAGGCGCCGGTGGTTCGCGAGTGCCAGCGCAATGCCGGCGGCTCGCGTCAGTTTACGCAGCTGGGCTTTGAGCTCATCGGTGCGGGCGAAGCCGCGGGCGATGTCGAGATTGTCTCGCTGGTAGCCGAGGCCGTGCGCAAGCTGGCGTTGCCCGATGCGCGCATTATCGCAGGTAGCGTGCGTCCTTTTAAGGAGCTGCTCGCGGCGTGCGAGGATCGCGAGCTGGCTGCCGAGGCCCTGCGCTGCGTGCACGCCAATGACTTTGTGGGCCTCGATGCCCGCGTGGCGGCAAGCGCCGAGTCCGAGGCCGTCAAGGCCGCCATTAGCGAGCTGCCGCGCTTGCACGGCGGTGCCGAGATACTCGACCGTGTGGATGCGCTGCTGGAAGCTGCCGGTATCGTCGCGCCGCTGACGCGCGAGCTGCGTGCCCTGGTCGAGGGCCTGGCTCCCGAGGACGCCCAGGTGCTGTCCTTCGACTTCTCCATCATGAACTCTTTTTATTACTACACGGGCCTGGTCTTTAAGGCCTATGCCGGTGGCCTGCCCGATCCGGTGGGTTCGGGCGGTCGCTACGACTCCATCTTTACCGGCGCGTTCGGCGATGGCATCGAGGTACCGGCGGCGGGATTTGCCTTTTCGCTCGAGCGTCTGGAGGCCGCGCACACTTCGGCTGAGGACGCCGCTTCCGACGGCGACCACGCCGCGGGCCGTGGTGCCGAGGGTCCGCTGCGCATCGCCGTTCCCAAGGGCTCGCTTAAGGCCGACACGCTCGACGTGCTCGAGGCTGCGGGCCTGGACGTCTCCGAGTTGCGCGACCCCGGCCGTCACCTGATCGTGCGCGGTCGCGATACGCGTGCCGGCGAGGGCGCGGTCGGCGATATCGAGTTTGTCATCGTGCGACCCAGCGACGCGCCCGCCTTTGTGGGCTGCGGCGGTGCCGACTGCGGCATCTGCGGGTGGGACTCGCTCATCGAGGCCGACCTCAACTTGCTGCAGCTGGTCGATTTGGGTTACGGCCTGTGCACCTTTATTGAGGCTGAGCCCGCTTGGCGCGCCGGTCAGGCCGAGCGCAACTATGCCCGCCGCGGTTCGCTTCGCGTGGCAACCAAGTACCCGCGCATCGCGAGTGCCTGGTATGCCGAGCGCGGCGTGAACGCCGACATTGTTTCGCTGCACGGCAACATCGAGCTGGGACCCATCGTCGGTATGACCGATCGCATCGTGGATATCACCGCCACGGGCGCCACGCTGCGCGACAATGACCTGGTCATCACCGGCCGCATTATGGACTGCACGGCCCGCTTCTTTGTCAATCCGGGTGCCGCACGTCTGGATCCGCGCGTACGCAATCTGGCAGATCGCTTGGCGGCAGCCGTGAAGGACAAGCATTTTGAGCCCGTTGCGGGCTCGGCACAATAGCGCGAGCACGCACGGGCGCCCCAACGTCCGGGCTGCGGGCCGACTGGTGCCGCCGTCCGGCCTCTCGTTTTCGAACACAACCTCGACCGATAGGGGATACCGAAATGAAGACCATCAAGCTTGCTCCCGGTGAGCGCCTCGTTACCAACCAGCTCAACCGTAAGGGCGTGCTGCCGCAAAACATTGTCGACGCCGCCCGCGATATCGTGGCCAGCGTGCGTGCCAATGGCGATGCCGCGGTGCGCGACTATTGCCAGCGTTTTGACGGTGTTGAGCTGCAGAGCTTCCGTCTGCCGCAGGAGCAGATCGATGCCGCGCTCGAAGGCCTCGACCCGGCCTTTGTCGCCGCGCTCGAGAAGGCTGCGCGCCAGATCCGTGAGTTTCACCAGCGCGAGGTCGAGCAGAGCTGGTTTACCACGCGCCCGGACGGCACGATGCTCGGCGTTAAGGTGACCCCGCTTGCCGCGGCCGGCATCTACGTGCCGGGCGGTCGCGCGCAGTATCCCTCCACCGTGCTCATGAACGCTATCCCTGCCAAGGTGGCCGGCGTCAAGCGCGTGGTCATGGTGACGCCGCCACAAAAGGACGGCCTGATCAGCCCCTATACGCTCGCCGCGGCCAAGCTCGGCGGCGTGGACGAGATCTATATGGTGGGCGGCGCCCAGGCCGTGGCCGCGCTGGCGTACGGTACCGAGACCATTCCGCGCGTCGACAAGATCACCGGCCCGGGCAACGCCTTTGTCGCCGCGGCCAAGCAGATTGTTTCGGGCGACGTGGGCATCGACATGGTCGCCGGCCCCTCCGAGGTCTGCGTGCTGGCCGATGCCACGGCCAAGCCCATGGTGGTCGCGGCCGACCTGATGGCCCAGGCCGAGCACGATCCGCTGGCCGCCTGCTATCTGGTGACCTGCGACGAGCAGTTTGCGCGCGAGGTCGAGGCGGGTATCGACATTCTAGTGGCGCAGTCGCCGCGTGCCGAGATCACGCGCTCCTCGCTCGACAACGAGGGCACCATCGTGGTGGCCGCCGATATGGCTGCCGCCGTCGAGGCCGTGAACACCGTGGCGCCCGAGCACCTGGAGCTGCACTGCAAGGATGCAATGGGCCTGCTCGGCGGCATCCGCAACGCCGGCGCCATCTTTGTGGGCGCCTGGAGCTCCGAGCCGCTCGGCGATTATGTTGCTGGCCCCAACCACACGCTGCCGACCGGCGGCACGGCCATGTTCTCCAACCCGCTTTCGGTCGAAGAGTTCGTTAAGCGCTCGAGTGTCATTTGCTATACACCCGAGGGCCTGCTCTCCGATGCTCCTGCCACGCAGCGTCTAGCCGAGGCCGAGGGTCTGTGGGCACACGCGCTTTCCGCCGCACTGCGCCGCCGCGTGTTGGAGCAGGGCGAGGATGCCGTGAGCGCCGAGTCGATCGCCGCGGCCGACCTGACCAAGGTTGCCTGGCCGGGCGACGCCGTGGCGACGGTTGCCGAGGGCGTGGACCTGGCGGCTGCGGGCGCGGATGGCGCCGGCGCGACTGGCAAGGAGGCCTGATATGGCCGAGCTCACGCCCCGTATGAAGGAGCTCGTCCAGCCCTACTTGGCCGGCATTGAGCCCTACGATCCCAACTTTACGCCCACGCGCATCAACCTTTCGGCCAACGAGAACACCTATCCCGTGCCAAACGGCATGTCTTACAACAACTACCTC
>USCJ01000033.1 GCA_900553215.1 uncultured Collinsella sp. | reverse complement strand
AGCGAACGGCTGGAGGTTATCCGTGTCTGGTCTGCCATCGGCAGAGGACAGGAGGCGGTCGAACGTGCCGAACGGCCGTTCCGTGCACCGCACCATAATTCCTCGGCCAACGCGATGGCAGGCGGTTCGGGTGCCGCAGGGCGGCTGCCCGTCCCCGGCGAGATCACGCTCGCGCACCGCGGTGTGCTGTTTCTGGATGAATTTCCGGAATTCCGCCGCGATGTGCTCGAAACCCTGCGCCAGCCGCTTGAAGACGGCAGAGTTACCATCTCGCGTGTCGCCGGTCAGGTGACGTATCCGGCACGGTTTCAGCTCATTGCCGCGATGAATCCCTGCAAATGCGGCTGGTACGGCACGGAACGCTGCACCTGCACCAAGGCTGCCGTTCAGCAGTATCTGCACCGTCTGTCCGGTCCGCTGCTCGACCGAATCGACCTGCAGGTTGCTGTGCAGCCGGTTGAATACGCCGCGCTTGCCGCACGAGGTCAGGCCAGTGAGGAACACTCTGCCGACATTCGTGCCCGTGTGCTCGCCGCGCGCGAGCATATTGCGAACCAAACCGTCGATGACGGCGGTGTCCTTGGCAGACGTCGGGAGCGACGTGCTTGCCGGCGCTTTGACAAGGCTCGCGAGCGTCGCGTTTTTCACGGAGTGATACGGCGCGACCGTCCACGTGAGCGTCAGGCGCGTTTCGGGTTTGACAACGCGCGTCAGAAGCGCCGCGATCTCCGCGCGGCTGACGCTGCGGTCGGGATAAAAGCTGCCCTTTGCGTCCATGCCGGAGAGCAGCCCGCGGCGGTACATCAGCAGAATTTCGCTGCGGTAGGGCGTTTTGTCCGTCACGTCGGCGATGTAGTCGCGGCTCGCGTAGGCCGAGGTGACGAGCGAGGCGTTGGGCTCGGTGTACCATTCCTCCGGCACGGCGAAGGCGAAAATGCCCGCCATCTGCGCGCGCGACGCGGGCAGGAGGTAGAAGCCCTCAAAGCTGTTGTCGAGCAAATTCTGGCTCTTCAAATACGAGACATACGGCGCATACCACGCCTCATTCTCCTTCGCGGCGGGGATGACCGCGTCGCTGCCGGTCGTGTAGATGGCGCGCAGCCGCGCGGCGATGGTCAAAAGCTCGGCGATCGTCACGTTGCCGCTTGGCGCAAAGGAACTCTCGCTGCGGCCGTTGAGTACGCCGTATTCATAGGCCGAGACGACCGAGGGGGCGAACCAGTCGCCGTCTTTCACGTCGGCAAACTGGCCCTCGTAGACGCGAAGCAGCACAAACGGGGCACTGTCGTCTGTCGTCGTCTCCTCCTGTGCGGGAGCGGCAGTGTCCTGCGCGGGCTTCTCGCTGTAAGCAAAGGCGCTGATGCTCAGCGCAAGCGCGAGCGCCGCGACAAGCAGCGCAAAGCGGAACTTCATGGCGTTTGCTCTCTCTTTCTCACATTCTCAAAATTTCACGGGGATCACGGGACTAAAATGTTCTGTTCGTCTGCGGTGATGTCGGCGACATAGGGGTTGAGCATCGAATTCGTCATCTCGAGCACCTGCTCGGGATAGAGCGTGTAGAAGGACTTGCCATTGTACCAGCCCGCGCCGTCGCCGGGGAGCGTGGCAAAGCTGATGGCGTCCGTCCCGCCCATGGAGAGCGCCTGTTTGGCGAGCCACACAAGGTTGCCGAGCGTCAGGTCGGTCTTGACATATTTTAAGAACGTTTCCGCCATCGCGGGGACGTTTTCGAGCTTCATCAGCTTCTGCGCCACGGTCTTCAAAAACGCCTGCTGCGTGCCGATGCGGCCGATATCCTGCCGCCCGCCGTAGCCGGGGTTATCCTTGTCGGAGTTGTGGCGGAAGCGCACGACCTCCATAGACTGCTGACCGCTGAGATGCTGCAATCCCTTTTTGAAGTGAATGTGCAGATCCTGATAGGGATCGTCGTAGTCCATGTCCTCGGGCACGTCAAAGTCGACGCCGCCGATCTGGTCGATGAGCGCGATGAACCCCTTCAGGTCGACGGAGACGTAGAAGTCCACGGGAATACCGAGCATATCTTCAATGTTGCTGCGCAGCTTTTCCGTGCCGCCGTTGTTGTAAGAAGAATTGAGCTTATGGCCGTTGCTCATCAGCGTGTCGCGCGGCAGGCTGACGACGTCGATCTTCTTGTTCTCCGCGTCAAAGCGCACGAGCATGTTCGTGTCGCTGCCGCCGGCGTCGTTGTCCACACCGTAGGCGAGGATCGTATAGCAGTATTTTTTGCGCTCTTTGCCGTTAGAAATGGTTTGAAGGGCGTCGCTGTCCTCCGCCGTGCCGTCCTGCTGCGTCTGCTGGTCCTCGTTGTCCGTGACGGGCTCGGGCGCGCGCACGACGTACTTGACCGTCGCCACGACGGCCACGGTCAGGAAAAGAAGCGACAGAAGCGTGACGACGACGCGCTCGCCGCGGCTGCCGGACTGCTTTCTTTTGCGCTTTTTGGCCTTTTTGCTGCGGCGCGGCACGTCGTCAAAGTCGGGCTCGTAATAGTCCTGTTTTCTCATCTTGTTGCTCCGTTCTTTTTTCTTTTGGTTGACAATAATGCATTCTACCCTGCGCGGCGGAATTGTGCAAGAGAAATTTTGCCGCGCGGAGGGCGCACTCTTATGTTAGACGCAAAAAGTCGAAAAAAGTTTCAAAATCCCTTGTATTTTTTTCGCGTGGCCATGCCGCCGCGGATGTGACGCTGGGCCTTGTTGACCTCCAGCACCTCTTTGACCTGCAAGTATAGGCTGCGGTTGAACTGCGGCAGGCGGTCCTGTAAGTCCTTGTGCACGGTGGACTTGCTCACGCCGAACTTTTTTGCCGCGGCGCGCACGGTGGCGCGGTTTTCGATGATGTAGGCGGCCAGCGCGCAGGCGCGCTCTTCCATGTTACCCTTCATGCAGCACACTCCTGACTCATGTTGCTCCATCTATATGCGTGCAGAGAGGGAATATGCGCATCGGGAATGAATACGCGGCAAAAACGTTGTGCAAAGCGGTTCAGGCATGTTATAATTTCTCTGTCTGCACCGAAGACGGCACAAACGAAACGACAGGGAGGTCCTGCATGGAAAATAAACTCATCCGCAGCAAATACTTTTTATACCTGACCGAATTTTTTGCCGGTATGTCCGTCATGGCGGTCGAGCTCGGTGCGAGCAGGCTCATGGCCCCGTACTTCAGCTCGTCGCAGATCGTGTGGACCGTTATCATCGGCGTCATTATGATCGCGATGGCCATCGGCAACGTCTGGGGCGGCAAGCTCGCCGACAGGAGCGCGACGCCCGATAAGCTCTACCGCCGCCTCATCATCGCGGCCATCTGGATCGCGCTCATCCCGTTTGTGGGACGGTACCTGATCGCGGGCATCTCGCTGCTGCTGGCGCTTTTTGTGACGAAAAACTTCCTCGTCTGGGCGGCGCTCGCGGCGTGCCTTGTGATCTTCGCGTTCCCGTGCGTGCTGCTCGGCACCGTCACGCCGTCGCTCACGCGCTTCACGGTCGACAATCTCGACGACACAGGCAAGACCGTGGGCAGGCTCAACGCGCTCAACACCATCGGCAGCATCATCGGAACCTTCGTGCCGACGTTTGTGACGATCCCCGCCGCCGGCACGGCGGCAACGTTTTTGATCTTCTCCGGTGTGCTCGCGGCCATCGGCATCGCGTACTTCGTGTTCGAGAAGAAAAAGAGTGTGCCGGGGATCGTCTCCGTCCTTTTGATCGCTGGACTGTGCTTTGCCCTGCCGTCTTACAGCTTCGCCTTCTGGCAGAGCGACATCACGCTTGAGGACGAGTCCATCTACAACTATTTGCAGGTGCAGGACGACGCGAAGCGCACGACGCTCTCGACGAACGTGCTCTTCGGTGTGCAGAGCGTGCAGGTCAAGGGCGACGCGCTGACGGGCATGTACTATGACTACGCGCTCGCCGCGCCCTGCATGGCGGGCATGGACGGCACGGACAACGAAAACCGCAGCGTGATGATCCTCGGCATGGGCTCTGGCACGTACGCGAGCTACTGCACGCGCTATTTCCCCGGCGCGAGTGTGCAGGGCGCGGAGATCGACAAAAAAATTGCCGGCATCGCGACGGACTACTTCGGACTTCCAGGCAGCGTGACCGTCGCGGTCGAGGACGGGCGCGCGTACCTTGCCGCGTCGAAGGAGAAGTTTGACGTCATCATGGTGGACGCCTATCAGGATATCACCATCCCGTTCCAGCTCTCGAGCGTCGAGTTTTTCAATGAAGTGCGCTCTCATTTGAAGCCGAACGGCGTGATGGTCGTGAACCTCAACATGACGTCCGCGGAGGACGGCTCGATCAACGAATACCTCTGCGACACGATGGCGAGTGTCTTCCAGCACACCGTCACCGCGCCGGTGAGGGGCAACACGAATACCGAGGTCTTCTGCACGAACGCGGATGACTGGGAGGAGACGTTCCTGTGCAGCATCGCAAAGCTCAAGGACAGCGACTATGCCGATATGATGCGCACGGTCTACTCCAAGCTCACGCCCTATGAGGGCGGAAGCTGCATCCTGACGGACGACAAGGCCCCTGTCGAGGTGCTGGGCATGCGCGTGCTCGACGAGCTCATTCTGGCTCGCGTCCGCGTTATGACCGCCCCCGAGCGCACGGCCTTCCTGGCCCATGTGCGCGACATCGTCGATTCGGTCGAGGACAACGTGACCTCGGTGCCCGTCGAGTCCGTTGAGCCCGACGATGCGAAGGATACCGAAGAGGCCGAGTAGCAGCGCAGATGGCAGATTCCACCACCGATTACAACAATCTAGATCCCTTGGGTGACGAGGCGGCGGTTGTCGATGAGGTCGACGCCGCCGTCTCGGGCGCTCGCAAGAAGCCGCGCGCTGTCGATATGGTGCCAGAGGAGCCCGACGCGATGGCGCCGGACGAGGAATACCAGCTCACGCCGGCGGGTCGTCGCGAACGCATCGGGCAGATTGTTCGCCTGGTCAAAAAGTACCGCGTGTGGGATAACCTCACGCCGGTTCGTTTGCGCCGCCTGCTCGAGGAACTCGGCCCCATGTTCGTCAAGATGGGGCAGATTCTGGCTAACCGGTCCGAGATTCTGCCGCAACGCTTTTGCGACGAGCTGCGTCGTCTGCGCTCCGACGTGGAGCCGGTGCCGTACGAGGTCGTACTCAGTTGTCTGGAAGAGGAATACGGCCTGCGCCTGGGGGAGATGTTCGATGCGATCGACCCCAATCCGCTTGGTAGCGCATCGCTCGCGCAGGTGCACCGCGCTCGTCTGGTGACGGGCGAGGACGTGGCCGTCAAGGTGCAGCGCCCCGGTGCGCAGCAGGTTATGGCACAGGACATCGATATCATCCGCTCAGTGGTGCGTATCGTTTCCAAGTTCGTCAACACCGATCAATTCGTTGACCTGCACGGCGTAGTCGAGGAGTTGTGGACCTCGTTTCGTGAGGAGACCAACTTTTTGGCCGAGGCCAAAAACCTCAACGACTTCTACGAGTTCCATAAGAGCGTTCATGGCGTGACGTGCCCTAAATCCTATCTGGACCTGTGCACCGAACATGTCGTCGTCATGGACTACATTGACGGCATCTCGATTGCCGATCCCGAGCGCCTGGTAGCTGAGGGCTATGACCTGGAAAAGATCGGCTCGGCGATCGTCGAGGACTACTCGACGCAGGTGCTCGACGACGGCTTTTTCCATGCCGACCCG
The DNA here is from genome assembly GCA_900553215.1 of uncultured Collinsella sp. Classification (GTDB taxonomy): domain Bacteria; phylum Actinomycetota; class Coriobacteriia; order Coriobacteriales; family Coriobacteriaceae; genus Collinsella. Next base: position 5,833 of record USCJ01000033.1, on the reverse strand, counting down.
CATGCGGGAAACATTATCCTCAAGGACGGCATCGTCTACTTTATTGACCTGGGCATGGTCGGGCGCATGTCGAGCCATGACCGCGGCATCGTCAAGGATATGATCTTTGCCGTGGCCGAGGGCGACGTGCCCAAGCTCAAGGATTCGCTCATGCGCTTTGCCGTGACGCGCGGCGACTCGGCCGAGCTCGACCATTCGGCCTTTTTGTCCGACTTGGACTTTATCGTTGCCGACTTTGCGGGTCTTGATCTTAAGGACCTGGATATCGGCGAGTTTTTGACTTCGCTGCTAAACCTGGCGCGCAAAAATGACGTTGAGCTGCCGAGCGTGGTGACGATGTTCGCCCGTGGCATGGTGACGCTCGAGGGTCTGCTGACCGAGTATATGCCCAACGTCAACATGATCCAGATTATCCAGACGCATATCAAAAATGAGAAAAGCACCTATGCGCGCGTCCGCGAAATGGGGCGCGATCTTGCCGCGAGCAGCTATCGCGCAGCGAAGGGCTCACTCGAGGCGGCTGAGTACCTGGGGCTGGCTTCGCGTATGCTCACACGCGGGCAGCTTAAGGTGAACACGCAGATTATGAGCAGCGATAAGGCGCTGCGACAGCTGGGCGGAATTATCGACCGCATGTCGATGGCTATCGTTATCGCCGGCCTGTTTATCGGTTCGTCGGTGGTGTACTACGCACGTATCGAGCCGGTTGTGTTTGGTATCCCAGTCATTGGCTTTATGGGCTACGTGAGCGCGCTGGTGCTGGCGCTTATGCTGGGCCGCAATATCTGGCTCAACAGCCACGGCGGCAAGCACTAGAGGCTGCGACCGTCACCGCATTTCCTATCGCAAACAATAGCTTTTACCTTGGGCTTCGCCTGCGTGCGAGGCCCTTTTGCGTGATACCATCTTGACGGTAATAATCGATGGCCTAGATGGTGGTGCGGAGACGCACGAATGCGCGGTTTTCCTGCGCGTTTGGGAGAATCGGGGTGCAAGTCCCCGGCTGTACCAGTAACCGTAATTCCTCTTGGCTCGGGATGTTCACGTCGCAGATCGGACGGCGCGCCTGAGCCGTTAAGGTTAAGTCGGATCGCCTCCCATCTTGCATGCGGCTGCGGCGTATGCCGTCGGTGTGCATAGGGCTCTGGAGGGAAGGGGACCCCGATGGGGGAACTCGAGCGCAACATGCGCGATGACGTGGGGCAGCCTCAAGGCAACGCTCCGAGTACAGACAATGGGGGACAAATGGATATGTTTGAGGACGAGCGCCAGCGCGCCTCGTTGCATCGCCGTGGCGCGATTGCACGCGGTGTAGCCAAGCGCGGCCTGGTGGCATTCCTGGCCTTCGCGATGGCCTTTGGCACCACGCCGGCTCAGCTGTGGGCCGAGGGCGCCGAGGGCATTGCCGAGGCTGTGGCTCAGGCTACGACGCCGGGTGAGGACGCAGCGCTTGCGGGCGGTGCCGCCGACAAGGGTAAGGCCGAGGTTTCGGATTCCGAGGGCGCGCCTGCAGCTAGTGCCGCCACAACAGAGGCGGCAACTGGCGACGAGGGCTCGGCGACGGGGGAGAACCCTACCGCGAGCGATCAGTCTTCGACGGCATCCGCTGGCCAAGCAGGATCTGCCGCCGTGGCTGCCGTCCAGACGGAGAGCCCGACAGAAACCGGCGATGTCGCCAAGAAGCAAGTCGAGGTCTCGTTCTCGATTATCGGCACCGATGCCGACGGCAAGGCTCAGACCTGGGTGGCACCTACGCAGCTCAAGCTCGACGAGGGCGCGACGGCTGCGGATGCCTTCATTAAGCTGCAGGAGAAGACGGGCTTCAAGGCGGACTACGATCCGAACACGGCATACGGGTTCTACCTCAAAAGCATCACATCCCCGAGCGATGGCCGCACGCTTGCCTACGATCCGGCGACTTATGCCTACTGGCAGCTGTTTGTCGACGGCGCGTCTTCCTCGGTTGGCGCGAGCAGCGTCAAGCTCACCCAGGGGCAGAAGATTGAGTTTGCCTATACGGCTGGTAGCGCGTCCCCTATCGTTAAGGATCAGGTTGCCGCAAATGTGACCGTCATTGGTCGCGATGCCCAGGGCAAGACTCAGACCTGGGTCGACAACGCGCAGTATGTGGTGACGTCCGGCTCGAGCGCACTTGACCTTACGAAGGTCGCGCTCGAGGCGAATGGCATCGACGCCGTTGCTGCGGGCTCTTTCATTCTGAGCCTTAAGTACAACGGTGTTGAGCTGGGTACGCCGCTCGATTATTCGACCTATTGGCAGCTGTTTATCAACGGCAAGTCGAGTGACTATACGGCGGACAATGTCACCATCCATGCCGGCGATACCGTCACGTGGTTCTACGGTGGCTGGGGCGACCAGTTGCCCTCTGATTCCGTTCATGCTTCCGTTCAGGTGCTTGGCAAGGACAAGGACGGCAAGCAGCAGGTGTGGGCCTCGACGGGCCAGACGAGTCTCAAGGCGGGCTCTACTGCCAAGGATCTCCTCGAGCAGACCGGCCTTACTCTCGATGCTGGCGAATCGTCTTGGGGCTGGTTCCTCAACGGCATTACTTCGCCGTTCGACAGTAAGTCCTATGGCTGGGACCAAGAGCTATTGGCAATTCTACGTAAATGGCAAGTTCGCCGACGTTGGCGCCGGTGCCTACAAGCTCCAGGAGGGTGACGCCGTCACCTTTATGTATGGTGCTGACGCCGATGCCCTCCCCGGTCAGGTTCTTGGGTCCGTCGATGTTATCGGTCCCGATGCCAACGGCAACAATACTCGCTGGGGCTCGGCAAGCAATGTTTCCCTGCCCGAAGGCTCTACGGCCCAGAACCTTATCGAAGCGGTTCTGAAGGCAAAGGGCGTTAAGTACAGCGGCTCCCAGAGCGGTGAGTACTGGTTCCTCAATTCCATCGACTCGCCGTTCGGAGGCAAGACGTACGGCTATGATGGTGCGACCAATAAATACTGGCATCTGTATATCAATGGAGAGCCCTCCTTACTCTGCGCCAATCAGATTACGCTCAAGAGCGACGATAAGGTTACGCTTGCCTATACCACCGACGATTCGCCCATGCCCGATCCCGACAAGATTGTCGTGGACCCGAGTGCGACGACTCCTGATTGGGATGCCGAGTGGGCCGGCTACGGCAACAGTGGCAACGGTTCGACCGTAACGGATGCCAAGACGCCTGCGCAGGCCGCTGGTCTTAAGTGGGCCTTCGATTGGAAGGCCGAGTCTGGCCAGCAGTATGCCAACTGCAGCGAGCCTGTCATTGCTAACGGTTTTGTGTACATCGCGACCGAGAACGAGCTCATTAAAATCGATTCGTCCACGGGTAAAAAGGTTGCCTCTGCGCCGCTTGCCTCCAAGGTGAGCTATACCTCTCGTCCGATCTATACCAATGGCCTTATCATCGTTCCGCTCAACGGCGGTGCGGTCCAGGCGATTACTGCGGACAAGCTGATCTGCAAGTGGCTGACGCCTGGTTTGACGGACTTGACGCAGAGCTCCTGCACCGTGGTTTCGGATGGCGAGTACGTCTATGTTGGTACGGTCGATATTTCGTATGACGAGAACTACAACGCGACCTACGGCAACGGCTCCCTGAAGCGTATCAAGATTGCCACGGGCGAAGTCTCTTGGCAGAACATTGACCCTTCCGAGGGCTATTATTGGACTGGTGCTGCGCTGACGGATAAGTACGCCATTGTTCCTACGAGCGCGGGCACGCTTAAGTGCATTGATAAGACGACGGGCGATGTCGTTTCGACTATGAAGCTCGGTGCTCTCGCGAACGCCGACTGTGTCGCCGATCCGTCCAATGGTTCGACCTTCTATCAGATGACGCACGATGGAAAGCTCCATGTGATTTCGCTTTCGGCGAAGGGCGTACTAAGCGAGCAGAAGACGGTCGACCTGGGTCTTACTAATAACATGAGCGCACCGGCGGTGGCTGGCGAAAACTTGATTGTCGGCGGACAGACGGCTACTGGCTCTGCTCTGGCTCTCTATAATCTGAAGACCGGTAAGACCACGATGGTCACCGCTGCTGACGGTAAAGAACTGCCGGCCGGATTTAACGGTATTGCTGCTACTCCGCTGGTGAGTGTTCAGGGCGGCAAAACCTATGTGTACTTCACCGTTAACAGCGCGGATAGCAAGGATTACGTCAACTACTCTGCTGGTGGTGGCGTGTATCGCTATACGCTCGGCGATGCAGAGGCGACGCAGATTTATGATGCGGCTGGCCATTACCAGCACTGCGACTCTCCGGTCATTGCTGATGCTTCTGGCAACCTCTACTACATCAATGATTCGGGTACGCTGTTCAAGCTGGGGGCTGTCGAGTCTTGGACGGTTGCCTTTAATTCCAACGGCGGGTCTGCTTGCGACACTAAGTTCGTTGCTACGGCCGACGGCAAGCTGGTCAAGCCGGCCGATCCGACGCGCGATGGCTACACTTTCGGCGGTTGGTTCACCGATGAGGCTTGCACGCAGGCGTATGACTTCAGTACGCCGGTGACGGCCGATCTGACGCTGTATGCCAAGTGGACCAAGAATGCTGTTAACCCTGGCGGCAATGGCGGTTCTGGCACTAATGGTGGCAACGGTGGCGCTGGCAACGGTTCCGGTGCTGGCACGGGCACGGGTTCCGGCTCCGGCACGAAGGGCCAGCAGGCCGGCGGCGCTATCGCCCCGGGTCATAAGCCGACGACCAAGACGACGGTGTCGACCAAGACCGAGACCAAGGACAACAAGTCCGACAAGAAGGACACCGATAAGTCCGATAAGAAGGACGAGAAGAAGTCTGACAAGAAGTCCGACAAGAAGGACAACAAGTCCGACAAGAAGTCCGATTCCAAGTCCGATACGGGTGCTGCTTCCACGACCACTGCTAAGAAGTCCTCTAGTGCCTCCGAGCAGGAGACTGGCACCAACCCGCTCGCCATTGTTGGCGTTGCCGCCGGCGTCATCGGTCTCGCCATCGTCGGCGTGTTCGTGTTCACCAAACGTCGGTAGGTGAGGGCTGTGTCCAATAAATCCAAGGACGCTGACCCCAAGCAACCAGATTCCTCGTTCATTCAGTTCGACGATGCAAAGCAACAGGGCGCCGCTTCGGCGGCGTCCGCCCCTCGTCGCAAGACGCTCCTCGGCGTCCTGACTGCCGCGTGCACCATTCTGATCGTCGTCTCGCTGGGTTTCGTCCATCCTTCCGAGAGCGGTGCCTGGTCCATCGACTGGATCATTCAGACCGTGACGGGGGAGAGCGTCGTCACCAAGGACACCAAGGCGTCTGGCTCGACTGCGACTTCGGGCGAGGCCAGTTCCAAGGATTCCAAGTCATCAAATGACGCAAAAGATGATTCCAAGCATTCTGATGAGTCCAAGTCCAAGGACGATTCCGAGTCTTCAAACAAGGAATCGGACAAGAACTCGGATAACAGGAAGTCCGAGGACCAGGACGGCAAGAAGTCTGGCGATAAATCCGCTGCCCAAAATACGGGAGCCGGTGATACTTCCAATGCGTCTGGCGGTGGCCAGTCGTCTGATGGAGCCTCATCCTCTAATGGTGGAAACGCCTCCTCGGGCGGCCAGAGCGGCTCGCAGGAGTCCAGCTACGTAACAGTGACGGTTTCGGTCACATCGAGCGCTGTGGGCAATCCTGTGTCTTCTGGTGGCACCTTTACCTTTAACGAAGGCGCTACCGTCTATGATGCCCTGTGCGCGCTGGGCCTTTCCGTTAACGCACATGGCTCGTCGTACGGCACGTATGTCTCCGCGATTGGTGGTTTGGCCGAGAAACAGTACGGCGGCACGAGCGGCTGG
>USCJ01000032.1 GCA_900553215.1 uncultured Collinsella sp. | reverse complement strand
CCGCATCGCCCGCGAAGTCGCAACCCTCTTCCAAAACCCCGACCGCCAGATCTGCAAGGATACCGTACTCGACGAGGTCGCTTTTGGCCTGGAGCTTGCCGGCATCGACCGTGCCGAGGCTCTGCGTCGCGCTCGACTCGTTATCGACCGCTTTGGCCTGCCTGCCGATGAGGCACCTTTCTCGCTTTCGCGCGGCCAGCGACAAATGGTGGCGCTTGCCTCCGTCGTAGTGGTTGAGCCCAAGATCGTCGTGCTCGACGAGCCCACGAGCGGCCTTGATTACCGCGAGTGCATGACCGTCATGGAAACCGTGCGCACCATGGCCGAGCGCGGCTGCGCCGTTATCATGGTCTGCCACGACATGGAAGTCGTATCCGACTTTGCCGAGCGCATCGTGGTGATGGCCGACGGCCGCATCCTCGAGCGCGGCCGCACGCACGAGCTGTTCTCGAACATCGAGCTCATGCAGCAAGCCTACGTTGAGCCACCTCAGGTCATAGAGCTTTCTCATCGTCTGGCATCCTCCGTCTCTCCCGTCTTTGCACAGGTGAGTGAGGTCACCGATATCGTTCGTATTACCGAGGAGATGGACCGCCGTGGTTAACGTCATCGACTACATGCCGGGCGATACGCTGCTGCATCGCCTGAACCCCGTCATCAAACTGGGCCTCGCCGCCGCCATCATCATCGGCATCTTCTTGTCCGACACCTACGTGGCGCTGCTGGGCTTTTTGGCACTCACCCTTGTACTGGGTGCCTATGCCGGCGTCGTCAACCGTCTGTTCTCGCTACTCAAGTTGCTGATTCCGCTCGCGCTTATCATGCTGGTGCTCCAGCTGGCCTTTATGCGCGATGGCAACGTGGTGTGGGGCTTTGTCACCGACGAGGGCCTCATCACCGGAACAAAGGCCTGCCTGCGTCTGTTGGGCGTGGCGCTGCCGCTCATCCTCATGCTTATGGTGACCAAGCTCAACGACCTCGCCAACGCCTGCGTCGAGGTGCTGCACGTGCCATATCGCTATGCCTTCACCTTTACCACGGCGCTGCGCTTTGTGCCGGTATTTGGCCAGGAAATGAACGCCATCATGGAGGCGCAGACTGCACGCGGCGTAGAATACGACACTAAGAATCCCGTCAAGAAACTCAAGCTCATGCTGCCGCTGTGCGTGCCACTGCTTATTTCGAGCGTGGGCAAGACCGATGCCACCGCGCTTGCCGCCGAGCAGCGCGGCTTCTACCTGCGCACGCGTGCGAGTTCGTATAAGCGCTACCCCATCAAAGGCCTGGATATCGCCGTACTTATCGTCAGTATCGCCCTTATCTCCATCGGCTTCCTTTTCTAGTTCACCACCGACAGCAACCGCCCAACGCAAAAGGCCTCGGCTCGCACCAAACGAGCCGAGGCCTTTACTGTTTCACCAGATAAAACCTACCAAAATAAACCTGTCCCTTTTTGGCAGGTCGGAAGCTAGAGGCGGTAGGGGGCGCCGCTGCGGATGATGGATTCGCGCACCAGGACGTCCATGGCGTCAAGGGTAATCTCGGGCATCTCTCGGTACTTCTGCAGCACCGATAGCTCGGTGCAGGCCAGAATGACGCGGTCGCAGCCGCTACGGGCGAACTCCCACATCACGCGGTCGAACTTATCCATATCGGGCTCACGTCCGGCCTTCACATCATCGTAGATAAGCGACATCACATCGTTCTGACGCTTCTCGCTGGGATAGACAACCTCGACACCCGCAGCCTCGCATTCGCGGCCGTAGACGCCCGCGCCCACGGTGCCGTCGGTTCCCATGATGCCAATCTTGTGCACCGGCTCGGCCGGCATACTCAGGTTGGGGTCGAACTCACACTCCCCCATCACCGCACCCGCAAGGGCATAGCGAACCGACTCACGCGGCATGTGGATAATCGGCACCTTCGTAAACGACTGGATCTGGTCGTAAAAGTAGTGTGACGTGTTGCAGGGAACGGCAATGTGCGCACAGCCCAGCGACTCGAGTGCCTGGGCACACTCTTTCATGGTCGCCAGCAGCTTGGCATGCTCGCCGGTCTTAATGGCAAGCGTGCGGTCGGGCATGGTCGACTTGGAGAGCACCACCATGTCGATATGTTCCTGATCGCAGGCAGCAGCCGTGTGGCGCACCACTTGGTCGTAGTAATACGACGTGGCCTCGGCGCCCATGCCGCCGATAACTCCCAGCTTTTCCATCGCCGCCTCCTTGGTGACGCTTGCGCAATTGCGCGTATCATACCCGCGCCCGCCCGATGTAAACCGGACGGGCGCCGCACTCATCTACTTGTAATACGTCTTGAACAGCTTAAAGTGGCGCAGCTTGGTGTGCCACATGCGCAGCCAGCGGTTAAAGACAAAGTCGCCCTTCATAAACGAAGGGTCGGCGCCCTTGCCTTCCTTGTCCAGGCGATGCACCTCCGCGCGCAACTCGGGATCCTTGACGTACTTGTCGACGACGCCCATGGGAACGACCATCCACAGTGCCTCGTCCTGTGCTGTCACAAACTCCGGCTCAAACGGACGGTTGAACACATACTCGTCCACCACATACTTGGCGACGTTAAAGCCGCTGTTGGTAACGTAGTAGTTGCTGCGACCTTGGCGCGTGTTGAAATCGAAGAACTTAAACGAGCCGTCGCGCTCGTCGTACTTAACGTCAAAGTTGGAATAGCCCACAAAGTGAAGGTCCTCGAGCAACTTGCGCACGCCGCCCATGAGCTCGTCATTGGGCTCGGTGATGATGCAGGCGTGGTTGCCGACACCGTGAGGCTGATGCTCCTCGAGCAGCACGTGACCCAGGCACATCATACGCACCTTGCCGTTACGGTCGGAATAACTGGTGAGCACGCGCATGTACTCGTCGTTGCCGGGCACGCGATCCTGCAAGATCAGGTCGTCGGTGTAGCCGCTGGCATACGAGTCGCGAATGACCTGTTCCAGCTCGGCACGGTCGGCAATCTCATAGGCCTTTTTCTGGCCCTCGAACTCGTGCTGCCACCACATGATGCCGTCAGAAGGCTTCAGAATCATCGGGTAGGGAAAATCGATCTGGTCGAGCACTTCGGCAGGCGCCTCGCCTTGGGCGTTCAGCATCGCCATGGTGAAGGTAAAGGTATGCGGATAGGGCACGCCATGCTTCTCGCACAGCTCGTAGAAGATCTCCTTCTTCTGACACTGCTCAAGCATGCTATAGGGAGCGTAAGGCGCGACGATATTATCCGCCAACTCATGGGCATCCTTGGCCTGAGCCACGAGAGCGACATAGTTATCGCCACAGCCCACAAGGACAATCGTCTTATCGGCATGCGCTTGGGCGATGCCGTTGACGGTTTTGAGCATCACGGGCATGGTGTCGATATCCACGTTGGGCGTGTAGTCGATAATCTGGCTACGGTACGCGGGACCCGTCTGATACTTGCCAAAGACCAGACTCTTGACCTGGTACTCCTCGTAGAAGGCGCGCGCCACCGAATAGGCGTTGATGTCGCCACCGAGCAGCACGGGAATGAACTCGCGCTCTGTAAATTGCAATGCCATGGAAACTTCCTATCATGAACTGCCCACACAACGGGGCGGTCTTTGCGCAACTGATTTATTCTAGCGTGCCAAGCCGCCGGCGCCCAAAGCTCCACCGTATCTATGGCAATCGACGTGATCGTCCAGCATAAAGGCCGCACTCACCGCGAGGGGGCCTTGTAGCTGCAAACCCCACGTTGAGATAGCTTTTACAGCCCAAAACACCTCTCAAACAGGGCTCTGTAACGTTAAAGTTGAACTCTATGGTTTCTCAACAATTCATCATAACTGCAGGTCAAAGCCAAAGCCTCAAGTTCAACTTGACCCTTTGGAACCTTTAAGGTTCAAGTTGAGGTCGAAAGCAGTAGTAGAATACCGTTCGAACCATAACCTACGATTGATTGCAGAGGGACTGGATGCAGCATTCGAATCATCGCGCCGCAGCGCTCATTGCGTCGAAGCCGGCTCGTATCATCACGAGCGCCGCACTCGCCGTTGCGCTGACGGCCACGCCGATGCTCTCCCCCGTTGCGGCGTATGCCGCCTCGCAGGCAACGCAGGACCAGCTTTCCGCAGCCCAGCAGAAGATCGAAGCCGCCACGAGCGCCTACAACGACGCCCGCACCAAACTCGATGACCTGCAAAAGCAGATTGACTCCAATGAGGCAAGCATCGAGGAAATCGAGGCTAAGCTTCCCGAGCAGCAGGCCAAGGCAAGCTCCGCCATGCGCGATCTGTACAAGTATCAGAAGGGCACCAACCCCATCGTGAGCTTCCTGGTCAACGCGCAGAGCCTGGGTGAGTTCATCACGACCTGCAAATACACCAACCAGATCACGAGCTCGAGCGTCGACGAGATCGAACAGCTCAATAACATGCAAACCGAACTCGAGCAGAACAAGGCTGAGCTCCAGCAGGCCAAGTCTCAGCTTGAGGCAGAGCAGAAAAACGCCGAGGATGCGTTGGCTCAGGCCCAGCAGCTCCGCAGCGAGGCGCAGGCAAAAGCCGAGCAGGAAAATGCCGCCGAGCTTGCCAAGCTTGAGGCCGATAAGGCCGCTGCCGCCGAGAAGCTCTCGGGCGAGGGCGTAAGCGGCAGCAATTCCAGCAGCCAGGCCACCAACACCAACACCACCATCGACACCACGGTGAACAACGCCAATACCGGTAGTTCCGATTACGATTCGTTCATTAATGAGTGGACGAGCCGCATCGACAATTATCTCGCCGGCTCCCCCATGGCAGGCCAGGGCTATAACTTTGCCGTCGCCGCTTGGAATACCGGTGTCGACCCCCGTGGGCCCCCCGCCATCGCCTGCATCGAGAGCACCAAGGGTGCTTATTGCGCCAATTCTTACAACGCCTGGGGCTGGAGTGCCCGTGGCGGCGGTTGGCGCAGCTTTGGCAGCTGGAGCGAGGGCATCTCCGCTCACGTTGCCTATCTGGGCGCCAACTACGGCTCCACCCTTACCCCGGCAGCGGCCAAAAAGTACTGCCCGCCCACGTGGCAGGACTGGTACAACAAAGTCGCCGCTCAGATGAACCGCATCTAAACGCAACTGCAAAGGGCCCCAATGGGGCCCTTTTCTTTTAGGTAGCGGAGGTATCGACGACGCCGGTCGCATTGGCAACCGCGACTATGACGATCATGCATAGGAGCAGCACACCCAATGCCTTGAGCCAGAGTTTCGCGAGTTTCTTGCCGCGATAGCTGTCGAACAGCGCGAATCGCCGACGAAGACGGCGCTTATCGAGCAGCGCAAAATGCATAAGCACCATAAGGCCATCGACAAAGAAAAAATACTCGATTATGAGAAGCCACGTCGGGTAGCTTTGGTTTGCTCCCGTGGGGTGAAAGACGGCAAAGTGACTTCCGGCAAAGAACACAAGTAGCGAGAAGCAGACAAGCGTATTCCAAATGCGCCCCAGAGACTCCGGAACGCGAGAGAGCAGACCGCATGCAGCGGAGGCGGCAGGCCTAGGAAGCCCTGCGGGGTTCTGGAGCCCTTGGAGCGTCAACACCGTCTCCGAGGCCGGAGTACGGACAGGCGCAGGTGTAGGAGGCCGCACGGGGCGGCTCAGATCGTATGCCGAGCGCGTCGCCCGTCCCAACGCTTCCGCACTCGCAAAACGCTTGGCCGGGTCGAGCGCCATCGACATGCAAACGGCATCGGCAAGTGGAGTGGGAATGCCACGTGCCTCGCATTGCTCGCGCATGTCGAGCCCTGGTTTAGGGTCGACTCCCGTCAAGCAGAAGAACAACAGGGCGCCAAGTGCGTAGACGTCGCTGCGTACACTCGTCTGCCCAAACCCATACTGCTCGGGTGGCGCATAGGGTCGCGTGCCGAACTTGACGGTGTCTGCATCGGCGCCATCGCGCCACACGCGCGCGATCCCCAAGTCGATAATCACCAGCGACGAAAACGTCAGGCCGTCATCAGACGTATAGTTGGCACCCGTCACGATGATATTCGACGGTTTGAGGTCGCGATGGATCACCGGCGCCGACGTCTCCCCCGCCATTGCAAAACCGGCGTGGAGCTCGCCCACGGCGTCGCAAAGGGCAGGATACAATTCACGTGCATAATCGGGGGTGGCTCCCAGACGGTCCACCAGCGCCCCGAGCGTCTCCCCTTCGATGTATTCCATAACCACGTTGAGATCGTCGCCCACACGACGACAATCGATGATTCTGGGCAGGTGCTCAAAACGCCTGCCCGCCCGTTGAGCGGCAAACAGACGCTCGTATGCCCCGCCGATTTGAGCCGAGGCATCGATGCGTTTACGGACAAAGGGGCCGAGCGAACCACCGCCGGTTCCTTCAAAGCACACGAGCTCGGTTGTTTCAACGGACGAGTGCTTAAGTACTCGCTCCACGCGATAGCTGTCGTCGCGATCGAGCGACGCCAGGTGCTCGGCAAGCGCTGCGGTCAGCTCGTCATCGGAATATGTTGGGGTCTGAGTATCCATAGCCTCCATCATAGCGCAGGGCGCAGACACCCCATGGCATCCGCGCCCCGTTCGTTTGCATCGTTGTTCGACAGCTCCGCCGGCTCAGATATCAGCCGCTAACTTACCGTCTCCTCGCCAAAGCGATACAGCTCCTCGTTGACCTTTTGGAGGCTGCACCCGCGATCGATGCAAAAGATGATAATCGCATCACGGCGATCCTTGCAGTTAAGGACGCTTACCCCGGCAGCCGTCAGTGCACGGTTGGCCTCTTTGAGCGTCAGCGCCATCGCAAAGGCAATCTGCAGCACCTTATTGCGACTCGGGTGACGCGCACCGGTAAAGATCTGATAGCCAAAGGTCTCATTGAGATCGGCCATACGAACCACGCGCGAGCGCTCCAAGCCCTTTTCCTGCAGCAGCTGCTTCAGGTAGTCCGAAAGCGACGGGGCGGCAAAGTCGTGCTCCCTGATATAGCCATCGATGTTCGGCGCATCGAGAAGCTCATTGAGCAACTCCTCGGTCAGCTTTTTATCGGGCATACGACTTCACCTCCCCCAGTGCATGCAACATGCTAGAAACCGCTTACGTCCGAACGCTCCCAGCTAGCAACCTGGTCGGGAGACACCGTACCCAGCGCCTCGAACTTCCAGGAGCCGCCCGCCTTCAGATGATTGGTGTTTGCAAGAGCCGTTCCAACCTGGTTGCCATCGGCATCATACAGAACATACTCAATCTGAATGTAGCTCTTTTCCTTGTCCGTGTTATTGGTCAGCGTGCCCGTGATCTTATAGGTAAACTGATTGGAAGTGTCTTCAGCCTCGTCAGCAATGGTATACGGTTCTTGCGGTTCTTTTTGCTCCTCAGCCTGCTGTGTCATCTCGGCAGGTTTTGCCGAATCGCTCGCAGACGAATCGGTTGAGTTGCCGCCCATAGAGCCCACGGCACCGACGATAACCAGCACCACGATGATGCCTAGGACAATCTTGCCGATCGGCTTCTTTCCCTCTTTTGCCATTATTCATCCTTCCTACGATCCGGCTACCGTGCCGGCACACAGCACATCGTAGGAAGGATTGAACTTGAATTCATTAGCTGAGAGCTAAGGTTGCCATATAGAAGAGCATGAAGCGCGCGTCCATCACCGATGACACCTCGAGGCTTGCCAACATCGATTTGAACTACTGGTTCTACGGTTGCAGCGCTTTGCCTCGATTTCCGACATGGCGAACCCGCGCGGCGTGGTCCATGCGGACAACGACGCTCTCGAGCATGCCCTACACGCTCGATGCTCGCACGAGCTCGACAAGAATCCTGGTAGATGCGGGCTGAGAGCCACCCAAGGGTCACATGGGCTCGACCACACTCAACGACCACATGGCCATCGTGGGCGGCAATGACACGGCCTGCGACTCAAAACAGACGACGCACGCGATGTGCCGAATAGACCGCGGCGAGCAGGCGGGTTACCTCATAACAGCCGGCAGCCCCTACGGCATAAGCTAGGCAATGGGGTGTGGCGCGTATAGCGAAGACTAAAGCAGGTCGCTTTCCACCTCAACGTCTTCGATGCTTTCGACCTCCGCTTCAGTGGGCAGGGTTCCATCGGGGTCCTCGCCCTCCATGAACATCCTGATGGCGTTCTTAGCAATGATGCTCGTCGATGCCACGTCCACGCCGCCGCCAATCAAGCCACCGGCGAGGGGCAGCATTTTCCCGAGGTTGATGATACCCTTCTCGCCGAACTTCGTGATAAATCTGAAGCCAACCTTCTGGTTGATCTTCACGAGTGCCGACCCGGGAATCTTCTTGATTGCAGCCTCAAGCGATTTCGTCCCAGTCTTGATGAGCCCCATTTTGACAAGATCACTCGCCGTCGTACCCGTGAGGCACATGTAGATCATCGTCTGAACTTGGTCGGACGTAACGTCATAGCCACCCATCTTCGCGATGCAGGCGATCATGCGCATCTGAACGTACATGACGCTGCTTATGTTCGCGGGAATTGCGACCGGAAGCGTAATCAAGCCCCCGAGCCCGGTGACGAAACCTGAGGTTCCGCATTTCATGACCTGCCACTTTGCGAGTGCCCTTGCGGCATCATCGGGCGACTTCGCCTTTCCCGTGTAGTCGGCAACCATCTCGTCGACCGAACGACTCACCTTAGGGACGCCATTCAGTGCGCTCCTGTAGATGGTATCGAGCAGCTTGCCGGCCGATTCCTCATCGATGGGAATCTCGAAGCCTTTGGCCTTTTCAACCGTTTCTTTCTCTCCCGTCTTCTTAGCCATGGCTCTTCCTTTCTCGCAGCTTTGCTTTCTCAATGACCCTTGCAAATTCTGCGAACCGTCCATCAATCTTTGGACATTTTACCTCGCGATTTATAGCGATAATTCAGCTGCCAGCTGATTTGTGGCCGCAGCGAATGATGGGCTCGCAAGTTGGCCTATGTCCTGTTGGTGGGTCCTTATGGAATCTATTGCGATGAGCTGGTATAGGGGCTGGCGATCGCGGCCTGCATCCCCGTGTTACTGGCGGCGGTGCCCTCACGCCAAACACTTACACATTCGGATTGCTACACAACGAATGGAACTTGTTGATGTGGGGCGCGGTTCATTCAGGGTCCGTCCCCTCGCTTCATCCTCAAGAAGCTCGTCGAAACCTACCCCACCGTGACGGATTCCCCGGTAAAGGTGCTCACAAGCAACAGGATAAAGAAGGCCAAATAGCTGATGCTCAGCAGGTAGGCGATGATCAAAAAGGCAATCCATCCGACATTAGTCTTACCATCGGCACGACGCTGCTCGCGAGAACGGCACAGCCAGACCGTCACGCCGATGGCGGTGATAAACAGTACGAGTGCCGCCGCAGCCAGCCCAGCAAGCACAAACATCACGCCAATGCTCACAGCGATGACCGGAAGCAGTAGCAAACCGCACCCGCATCCACCCGGACTATATACGGAAGACTGTCGGCATCGCCTCATCGCCACCCCCCCATCATCTTTGAGCACTACAGTGCGATGGCCTGCTGAACAGGAACGATCTTATCGAGTTCCGGTTCAATCCGCCTTTTCTCGGCCTCAAGGTCAAACGCCACCTGAGCGCGCAGCCAATAACCATCCGTCAGGCCAAAATAACGGCAAAGACGGAGGTCGGTGTCGGCCGTCACGCGACGTTTTCCCAAGACAATCTGCCCGATACGCTGAGCCGGAATCCCGGTCTCCTTGGCGAGGCGATATTGAGAAATGCCCATAGGGACAAGAAACTCCTCTTTGAGAAGCTCACCAGGAGTCACCGGCGACAGCAAATCGGCCGAAGTCTCATCACTTGTGATAATCGACGATTTCGACATTCCAAGCCATCTCCTGTCTCCACTCAAAACAGACCCGATAGCGCTCGTTAACACGGATGCTATATTGACCGGCACGATCGCCCTTCAAAGCTTCCAGGCGGTTGCCCGGTGGAACGCGAAGATCATCAAGCGAAGCACAAACCTGCAGTTGGCGAATCTTCCTCAACGCAACACGCTCAAAGGGCACGAACCTCCTGACCCGCATACCCATGGCAAAGCGTTCGGTATCCTCATCTTTATACGATGCAATCATAGTATCGCCTTACGTTAGTAACGTCAAACGTTTCTATAGACTTACATCTCTATTATATCGTACGTTTGTTCGTGTTTTCTAGAACAAATACTCCTTCACGCCTTAGTCAAGCAAAAGCAATCGTTTGTAGACATCGAGGCCTTTGAGTAGGATTTCCTCGTCGAAGAGCATGCTATCGGTATGCAGAGCGCTTGTGGCATAGGCTGGGCAGCCATCAGCGTCGATCGGGTTTTCTTGTCCCTCTGGCACGCCCGTGCCCAGCAAGAAAAACACGCCCGGCAGATGGCGCTGATAGAACGCGAAATCCTCGGCGATTAGCAGCGGCTCGTCCGCAAGTTGCAGCTCGGACAAGGCAGGCGCAATGTGGGCGAACAGCTCGGGGTCGTTATCGACCGGTGGATAGCCCTCGGCAAAATTGAGATCGTACGTGCAGCCCGTTGCGGTGCACGCCTCATCGAGCACACGGCGTACGCCCTCGCGCGCACGGTCGAACATGGAGTCCGTAAACACACGCAGGCTGCCGGCAACATGAGCCTCCCCCGCCACCGCATTGCAGACGGTGCCGGCCTGCAGCAGGCCGAACTTACCAATGCAGGGCTCGTCGGCACCCAACTCGTCCATGAGCTCGCGCTCGGCAACCAAGAACTTGGCAGCCGCCAACGCCGCATCGTGCGACTCCTCGACCGGAACGCCATAAGTCTTAGCGATATGGATGCTCGTTCCGTGAATATGAATGTGCGTCTCACTCGAACGCGCCAGCAACGGACCGGAGCAGCTCGCCAACGTGTTCGCAGGCAGGTCGGGCCATACGTGGAACCCGAAGATGCGGGCCGCCCCGTAGCGCTCAAACACCCCACTCTCACAAACTGTCTTGGCGCCGCCGATCGTTTCCTCGGCCGGCTGAAACACAAAGAGCACGTTGCGCTTAATGGCGCCCGGCCGCTCACAGATCGTACGGTCGACAAAGGTTGCCGCCGCAAGCGCCATGGCCATGTGTCCATCGTGGCCGCAAGCATGCATCTTGCCGGGATGGGTCGAAGCGAACGCTGCCCCCGTTGCCTCGGCAATGGGCAGCGCATCCATATCGGCGCGAATCGCCGTGGCATGCACGGCACCAACGCCAGCGTCGAAGAAAGCGCAGATGCAGCTGGGGCACGGATGGGTCACCTCGCAAGCGAGCGGCGCCAACACGCCCTCGATATAGGCGATAGTCTGCGGAAGATCGAAATCGAGCTCCGGAATGCGATGGAGATCGCGGCGATAGCGACGGAGTTCTTGGAGCTCGGTCATAGAGAATCCCTTCGTGAGGCACACCTGTTGCAACTTATTGTGATACAGGATTGTGGCACACATGTTTCCAGCATATCCCTGCATTTTTTAAACGTTATATACGAATACTCTTGTTTGGTAAAGTGCAACGTGGTAGGGTCGTTACCACTTGATAGAGGCGCGGGCACGAAGAGCCGCGGGCG
>USCJ01000031.1 GCA_900553215.1 uncultured Collinsella sp. | reverse complement strand
AAACCGACCAAAATAAACCTGTCCCTTTTTGGCAAGGGATCAACGGAACGCAACAGGTTGAGCATACGCAAGCGAGCGGCCCCCAGAGCGTACAAGGTGGCATGAAAAAGGCAGGGCATTGACCTTTTGGTCATGCCCTGCCTTTTGAATGACAGATTGTAGCTCTGGGGGCCGCGCAGCGACGGAGGTCGCCGCCGTTCGTTAGAACGGCGGAACTAATTACTTCACGTACACCACGTTGTCGCGGCGCGGCTTTGCCTCGGGTAGCGTGTCTTCGGTATAGCCCAGAATGCAGTGACCGACACCGCGCAGGCTGCCGTCGGCGGGCAGGCCCCAGCTGGCCAGCAGCTCCAGGCCCTCGGGCGAGTCAAAGACCTCACGCGCGCGGTGAATCCAGCACGAATCGACACCCAGTGCATAGGCGGCGTTGAGCAAGTTGCCCATGGCGAGCGAGCCGTCTTCCAGATACGTGGGCACGCTGCGGTCGACCAGTACCACCACAACGGTCTTGGCGCCATAGAAGGGGTCGCTGTTGCTGCCCATGACCTGGGCGTTGAGCTGTGAGAGACGCTCGACGGTCGCGGGGTCGGTGACGGCGACAAACGTCACCGGTTGGCGGCCCATGCCGCTCGGTGCATATTGGCCGGCTTCGATAATACGTGCAAGCTTTTCGGCCTGGACAGGGCGGTCGCTGTATTTGCGGCAGCTGCGGCGGTGGATGAGCGCTTCGATAGTCTCCATGGTGTCTCCTTGTAGTGGCGTTGCAGATGCCCCGTTCATACCCGTCGGGCTCAAACGATAGACGGTCAATTGCCCGGCCAAAAGGATAGATTCCAATTGGGAAAGTGGGTTTGCATAAAAGTACCTTCAGAATGTGACAAACAAATGGGATGGTTAAACGTTTTATCCCGTCTACCCTGCGGTTTTTTACCACTTGCCTAAATGACGAACGCATAACCTCTGATAAAGGTTTTACTAAAGGAGTGCCAACGTTTATCAATGCGCCGTGGTGGCGCCGGGCCAGGAGGTAACATCATGTTCCAGGCTGGAGATGTCGTCGAGACCGACTTCGAAGGATTTCTGAAGCTGCTGCGTTCCAAGACGCGCGCTTTTGTGACGATTGACGATCACGAGTACTACATCACGCACACCGATGGCTATTGGCGTGTTCAGGATTGCGAGGCCCTCAACGACAAGGGCCACTTTACTGACTGCTCCGAGCTGGTCAACACGGTCTGCGAGGTCGTCGAGCTGCCGTGGATTGCCGGCAAGAGCCTGCATGACAGCTTCTCGGGCGCTACGGTCTATGAGGCCGTCGCCGCTTAACGGGCAATAAAACCCGATTTTCACGTGACCGCTGGCGCTGCCCCCGCGCCGGCGGTCTTTTTCTGCCGATAGGCCATAAAAGTGCAAGCATTTGCGGAGAGCCTGTTGACGATAGTCAAAACTCGGACTAATCTAGAGATACAAAATTGGTCAAAAATCGGACAATCGAATGGTGGGATAGATGAATAGTGCGGTTACGCTGGTCGACTTCGACCGGTTGCTCAATGGACTCGACCATATCTATTCGGAGTTCTCGCGCGCCTGCGGCCTTTCGGACTGCGCTTACTGGATGCTCGTCGATACCAGCACGGCGGGCGGCAGCGTCGCCGTAAGTCGCCTGACAAGCGAATGGTTCTATAGCAAGCAGACCATCAACTCGGCCATTAAAACTTTGACGGCGCGGGGTTTCGCCACGCTGGAGTTTGCCGAAGGCAGTCGCAAGAACAAGGTTGTGTGCCTGACCAAAGAGGGTAGGCAATTTGCCGAGCGTTATGCGTTGCCGGCACTCAAGGCCGAGCAGCGAGCATTTTGCGCGCTTGCGCCGTGTGAGCAACGCGAGATTATGCGCTTGATCGGCAAATTCTCCCAGGTGCTCGATGAGGAGTGCGAGACATTTAAGTAGCAGGTGGCAGCTGCAAGCCAGACGCAGGATCAATGTGAGGGGGAGTCGTGCGACTGTTAATGAGGTTTCTGAAGCCCTATCGAGGGCTTGTCGCAGTGACGCTGCTGGTGCTGCTGGTTGATAACGTCGGCACGCTGTTGGTTCCCACGATGCTGGCGAACATGGTCAACACCGGTATCACCACGGGTGATGTCGACTACATTTTGCGCAATGGCCTCTACATGTTTATCGCGACCGGCATGGCCAGCGGTGGCGCGGTGCTGGGCTGCTATCTTTCGGCGCGCTTGGCCGCCAACGTGGCCTGCGATATCCGCAATGCCGTGTACGACAAGTCGCTCGAGCTCGCGGCCAGCGACTTTGAGCGCTTTGGCACCGGATCGATGATCACGCGCTCGCTCAACGACATCAACGTGATTCAGCAGGCGATTCTGCAGACGATTCAGCTGGTGCTGCCCGTGCCGTTTTTGGCTGTGGCGGGCATCATCTTCGCCTGGTTTATCGATCCTGCCATGGGCACGCTTCTGGGCGTCGTGGTTGCGATCGTGCTGGTGGCGGCGGTCTTTACGGTTGCCAACGCGGCTCCGATCTTTATGCGCTTGCAGAGCTTTATCGACCGCATGAACGTGGTGCTGCGCGAAAACATCGTGGGCGTGCGCGTCATCCGTGCGTTTAACAAGGAGCATCACGAGGAGCGGCGCCTGGACGAGGTGTTCAGCGACTACGCCGCCAACGCCATCAAAGTCAACCACCTGTTTGTGGGCCTCGACAGCTCAAGCTTCTTTTTGATGAACATCGCCGAGGTAGCGGTGCTGTGGGTTGGCGGCAACCGCGTGGGCGCCCACGCCATGCAGATCGCGAGCATCTCGGCGGTGCTGGAGTACGCGCTTCTGATCCTGTTCTTTGTGATGATGGCGCAGATGGTGGTGCTGACGCTTCCGCGTGCCGCCGCATGTCTGAACCGCGCACAGCAGGTGCTGGAGATTAAGCCGAGCATCGTCGATGGCCAGCGTACGCTCGATGCGGCCGCGTCCGACTCAAAGGACGGGGTCGATACGGTCGCCGTGTTCGATCACATGTCGTTTCGCTTTGACGATGCCGACGAGGACACCCTGTGCGACCTGAGCTTTGCCTGTCGTCGCGGGCAGACCACCGCGATCGTGGGCTCGACGGGCTCGGGCAAGTCGACGGTGGCAAAGCTTCTACTGCGCTTCCACGATGCCACCAAGGGCATCATTCGCCTGGACGGCGTCGATCTGCGCGAGCTTTCGCAAGGTGAGATTCGCGGGCGCATTGCCTATGTGCCGCAGAAGGCGTGGCTGTTCTCGGGTACCGTGGCAAGCAATCTGCGCTTTGGCAACGAGGACGCGACCGAGGCCGATATGCTCCACGCGCTCCAGGTTGCCCAGAGCACCTTTGTGCTCGATCAGCCGCAGGGGCTCGATACCCCGGTTGCCCAGGGCGGTACGAACTTTTCGGGCGGCCAGCGCCAGCGCCTGGCCATTGCTCGCGCGCTCATGAAGCGCGCCGACCTGTATATCTTCGACGACAGTTTTTCTGCTCTGGACTTTAAGACCGATGCCGCCCTGCGCCATGCGCTGCAGGACGAGACGCGCGACGCCGCGGTGCTTATCATCGCGCAGCGCATCTCGACGATTCTGCACGCCGACCAGATTGTCGTGCTCAAGGATGGCGAGGTCGTGGGCCTGGGCACGCATGGCGAGCTTATGGAAACCTGCGAGGTGTACCGCGCCATCGCGGAATCGCAGATGAAGGGAGGTGAGTAGCATGACCGAGGAGCTCGAGAAGCAGGGCGGCGTTGATGACGCCGTTGCCGCGGGGCTGGTCGAGGAAACGGCTGCCGCGTCGACCGAGCTGGATGACGCCGCCAAGGCTGCAGTCGAGCGCGAGGCTCGCCGCCAAGCGCTCTACGAGGAAAACGAGCGTGCCGAGGACGAGCGTGCCCGCGCCGAGGCAGAGCGTATGCGCGACGTGGACGACGAAGAAGAGGACGAGACGCCCCGGGATACCTGGGCGACGGTGCGCCGCCTGTGGAGCGAGGCCGTCGGCGACCATTGGCGCTTCTATATCGTGTTCGCGAGCATTGTGTTCTATGTCATCTTTAACACCGCCGCGCCGGCATATAGCGCCCGCGTGATCGATGAGCTGTGGGGCCACATTCAGGTGGCGTTTGCCAACGGAACCACCTTCAACATCACCTGGGAGAACTGCGGCAAGACCATCTTCGTCTACTTTATGATCTGGACTGCCGCTGCCTCGTTCTATGCGCTCCAGAGCTTTTTGATGTCGAGCGTGGCCGAACGCCTCAACCTGCGTCTACGCAACCGCATCGCACAAAAGCTCAACCGTCTGCCGCTTGCCTTCTTTGACGCGCATCGTCCCGGTGAGGTCGTCAGCCGTGCGACCAACGACTTGGACAAGATGTCCGAGAGCATGCAGCGCGGATTGCTGCAGCTGCTTGTGTCGATCGGCACCGTGGTGGGCGCCGTGGGCGTGATGTTCGTGTTTAGCGTGCCGCTTACGCTAGTCTTTTTGTTCTTTACGGCGTTGTCGCTGCTGGTGACCAAGGTGGTTTCGCGCCGTACGCATGATGTGACGGGCGAGCGTCAGGAGTGGGTGTCCAAAATCACGAGCGCGGTCGAGGAAGGCTATTCGGGCCGTTTGGTGATTCGCGCATTCAACCGCGAGCACCAGAGCTCTGCCGAGGTGCACGAGGCCTCGGGCGAGCTGGCGCGCGTGAGCACCAAGGCCGACTTTATGATCAACGCCGTCGGACCCGCGGTTCGCTTTATCGGCCGTTTGGCGCAGATTGTGATTGCGCTCGTGGGCTGCAGCATGCTGGTCGCCGGTCACATGACCGTCGGCGTGTTCCAGGCGTTCTTCCAGTTTATCTACGAGGCGTCCGAACCCATGACGCAGCTGTCGTTCACTTTTAACTCGCTGCAGAGCGCGCTGGCGAGTGCGGAGCGCGTGTTCGACCTGCTTGATGAGCCCGAGATGGAGGCCGATCCGCTGCCGGACGAGGCCGCCAAGCTGCCGGGTCGCATTGAGGGCCGCGTCGCTTTTGAGCACGTGCGCTTTGGCTATGCGCCCGACAAGCCGCTCATGCGCGACGTGTCGTTTACCGCCGAGCCGGGCCAGAAGATCGCCGTGGTGGGAACCACGGGCGCAGGCAAGACGACGCTCATCAACCTGCTCATGCGCTTTTACGAGATTGACGGCGGCCGTATTACGCTTGACGGCGTGGATACGCGCCTCATGGACCGCGGCGAGCTACGGCAGCAGTTTGGCATGGTGCTACAGGACGCCTGGCTGTTCGACGGCACGATTGCCGAGAACATCGCCTACGGCTGCCCCGAGGCAACGCGCGAGGAGATTGTTGCGGCCGCTCGCGCCGCCCAGGTCGACTTCTTTGTGCGCACCATGCCTCAGGGCTACGACACGCGCGTAGCCAACGATGCCGAAAGCATCAGCCAGGGCCAGCGTCAGCTGCTAACCATCGCACGCGTGCTGCTCAACAACCCGGCGATTCTCATCCTGGACGAGGCGACGTCGAGCGTGGATACGCGCACCGAGCTTGCCATCGGCCGCGCCATGGACGCACTTATGCGTGGGCGCACAAGCTTTGTGATCGCGCATCGCCTGTCGACGATCGTGGACGCCGACCTGATCTTGGTCATGGATCACGGCAACATTATCGAGCAAGGCACGCATAAGGAACTGCTGGCTGCCGAGGGTGCTTACGCCGACCTCTACCTAAGCCAGTTCGCATAATGTGACAAAGGGACAGTCCCGCATGTCACATCAAAAAGAAAGGCGCGCCGGGGATGGATTCCCTGGCGCGCCTTTTGCGTCGGCGCCGATGTTGCTTTGTGCCGCTCGCGTTCCTAGTGCTCGTCCACGAGCTTGGCGACGAGGGCCTTGAGCTCGGCCACCTCTCGCTCGAGTTCTTTGACGCGGCGGGCATTCTCGGTGATGCCCTGGCGGTTGAGGGCGCTCTGCTCGGCGGCGTCATCGGGCATGTACTCGCGATGCTGCTTGGCATCGAAGCTTTCTTCGAACACGCGGCAGCCGTTGCGCTTGATGATGCGGCCTGGCACGCCCACGACGGTGCAGTTATCGGGCACGTCTTTGACGACGACCGAGTTGCCGCCGATCTTGACGTTGTTGCCGATGCGAATGTTGCCGAGCACCTTGGCGCCTGCGCCCACGGTGACGTTATTGCCCAGGGTGGGGTGGCGCTTACCGGTTTCGTTGCCGGTACCGCCGAGCGTGACGCCCTGGTAGAGCACGCAGTTGTCGCCCACAATGGTGGTCTCGCCGATGACGACGCCCATGGCATGGTCGATAAAGAAGTGCTTGCCGATCTGCGCGGCGGGATGAATCTCGACGCCGGTGATATGACGGGTGATTTGTGAGAGCACGCGGGCGAGCGAGCGATGACCATGCTCCCAGAGCCAGTGCTCGGGTACGTGGCTCCACTTGGCATGCAGACCGGGGTACGAAAGGAAAATGACCAGGCCGTTTTGCGCAGCGGGGTCCTGCGCCTGGACGGTCTTGATGTCCTCGCGAATGGTATTGATAAAGCTCACCGGCCGCCCTCCCTTAGCGCCATGGCAATGCGATTCAATAAAGTATAGCGATTCGCTAGGGATTAGGAAGAACAATCTTGGCGGCTTTGCACGACAGGTGTCAGTTATGCAAACTTGCTGGTAATGGAGTCATGCTTTTGTGGGGTTGCGCACGAGGGGGCGCCGCAACCGTATACTGGTCAACTTGGACGTGTCCGCGCCCACAACTGAGAGGTTTTACTTCATGGGTTTCATCAATTTCATTGCCGAGCTGCTTAAGGACCCGCGCACCGCGATCGCCAGCTGGATCGCCGCCGGCCCGCTTATGGCCTACGGCTGCGTGTTCCTGATTATCTTTATCGAGACGGGCGTGGTGTTCTTCCCGTTCCTTCCCGGCGATTCGCTGCTGTTTGCCTCGGGCTTCTTTGCCCACAACGGCGGCTTTAACATCGTGGCTTTGCTGGCCGTTGCATGGGCCGCTGCCATCTTGGGCGATCAGTGCAACTTTATGATCGGCCATTTCTTTGGCAAAAAGATTATTGCCTCGGGCAAGGTCAAGGCCATGACGCCCGAGCGCATCAAAAAGTCCGAGGACTTCTTGGACAAGTGGGGCCACCTGGCCATCTTCCTGGGCCGCTTCTTTCCGTTTATCCGCACCTTTGTGCCCTTCATCGCTGGCATGGGCGGCATGCATTGGCGCAACTTTGTCATCTTTAACGTGTTGGGCGGCATTACCTGGTCGACGGTCTTCACTCTGCTGGGCTACTTCTTTGGCGGCATTCCCTTTGTGCAGGAGCACTTTGAGCTGCTAATCGTTGGCATCGTTGCCGTGTCGATCATCCCGACCGTGGTCGGTCTGGTTAAGGCTAAGCTGGGCAAAAAGAACGCGTAGCTCGAGCCAGCGCGCAAACCGTGCCGTTGAGGCCCGTCACCCTTTACGGCGGCGGGCCTTTCTGCTTCGGTCAAATGAAAATACTTTACTTAGTTAAAGAAAAGCGTTTTATCAGACGCGTACGGGGAGTACAATCTCGTGCATGCGAATCGACGTGCCATCGGCTTTGATGCCGTTCGCGTGTCCCGTCCGGCTCTACGCTCCGGGCGTGCGACGTTGCGACGCGGTCGGCCTCGGTCCTTGCGTGCGAGTTCGCGAGTATGCAACTGTGTATGTAAGGAGCGACATATGACTGTCGAGAAGAAGGATATCGATTGGGGTAGCCTCGGCTTTGGCTACATGAAGACCGATTACAGCTACGAGGCTCATTGGAAGGATGGCGAGTGGGACGAGGGCGGTCTGACTACCGACCACACCCTGCATGTCTCCGAGTGCGGTGGCATCTTCCATTACTGCCAGGAGGTCTTTGAGGGCCTGAAGGCTTACACCGCCGAGGACGGCAGCATCGTCTGCTTCCGTCCCGATATGAACGCCGAGCGCATGTATAACTCTGCCCAGCGCCTCGAGATGCCCCCGTTCCCCAAGGACAAGTTCGTTGAGGCCGTCAAGCAGGTCGTTTCTGCCAACGCCGCCTGGGTTCCGCCCTTCGGTTCCGGCGCGACCCTGTACGTGCGTCCGTTTATGATCGGCTCCGGTGACGTGATCGGCGTGGCTCCCGCTCCTGAGTACACGTTCCGCATTCTCGTGACCCCGGTCGGTCCGTACTTTAAGGGTGGCCTCAAGCCCGTCAAGCTGCGCGTTTCCGAGTATGACCGCGCTGCACCGCACGGCACCGGTAACATCAAGGCCGGCCTGAACTACGCCATGTCCCTTAAACCCACGATGGAGGCCCATCGCGAGGGTTATGCCGAGAACCTGTATCTCGACTCCGAGTCCCGCACCTATGTCGAGGAGACCGGCGGCGCCAACGTGCTGTTCGTGAAGGAGGACGGCACCCTCGTCGTTCCGCAGTCGCACACCGACTCCATCCTGCCCTCTATCACCCGTCGTTCGCTCGTTCAGGTTGCTCAGGACCTGGGCATTACCGTCGACCAACGCCCTGTCGAGTGGGCCGAGGTCAAGGCCGGTACCTTTGTCGAGTGCGGCCTGTGCGGCACCGCTGCCGTTATCTCCCCGGTCGGCGAGATCGACAACAAGGTTTACGGCGCCGACGAGACCGTGACCTTCCCGGCTGGCTACACCGAGATCGGCCCTGTGATGAAGAAGCTTCGCGAGACCCTGACTGGTATCCAGTCTGGTGCTGTTGAAGATAAGCACAACTGGGTTTACCCCGTCGCGTAAGCTGCCATAGCTGTTCGGCCCGAGGGCAACCTTCCTTTCCGGCGCACTCCGCAGGACGCAAGAAGCCCTCGCCGCACGAAGTGCGCAGCGAGGGCTTCTTGCATGTCCGAGGACGCGCCGGAAAGCAAACATACGGCGGCCCCGGACAGCGACTACAGGGCTATCGATTACCCCGTGTTCTGCAATCCTGCCGAGACGCCGGTCACAGTCGAAAGAATCAGGCTCATGTACTCGGCCTTCTTCTCCTCTGCCATCTCGTCCTGGTTCATACGCACCTCGCGAAGGGCGCGGACCTGGGCGATGGACAGGGCGTCGACATAGGGGTTACGCACGCGGACGGCGCAGCCGAGCACGCGACGACGCTGCAGCGGCCACTCGTCACCGACGATGGCAAGGACCCACTTACGCGTGAGCTGCATCTCGGTGAAGACCTTCTTGGACAGATCCTGACGATCGCCTAGGTGCAGATACATCTTAGCGATGCGCTGGTCGGTCTTGGCGATCGACATCTCGATGTTGTCGATAAAGGTGCGGAAGAACGGCCACTCCTGGTAGGCAGCCTTGAGCTGGTCAAGGTCGCCAAACTGCTCGCAGGCGGTGCCCAGGCCGTACCAAGCGGCCAGGTTAATGCGCGCCTGGCTCCAGCTGAAGATCCACGGAATGGTACGCAGGTCGTCGAGCGACTTGGCACCCAGACCGCGCTTGGCCGGGCGCGAGCCAATCGGCAGCAGACCGACCTCGGTCAGCGGCGTCACGGTCGAGAACCACGGTGTAAAGTCCTCAGTGTTCAGCAGGTCCAGATAGCGCTCATGGCTTACTGCGTTGAGCTTCTCGGCCATATCCCAGAACTTCTGCGTGGTCTCGGTGTTGGTCTTCTCGACGCTCGGAGCCGACTGCAAAAGCGTTGCGGCGGCAACGGACTCAACATGGCGCTGAGCCAGCGTGCGGTTGCCGTAGCGGGCAAAGATGACCTCGCCCTGCTCGGTGAGCTTAAAGAAGCAGTTGACCGAACCCTTGGGCTGCGCCAGCACGGCCTTGTTGGCCGGACCGCCGCCACGGCCCACGGCACCGCCGCGACCGTGCATGAGCACCAGATCGATATCGTTTTTCTCGGCCCACTTGGCAATGCGCTCCTGCGCGGAGTGCAGCGCGAGCATGGCCGTGGTAGGACCGGCATCCTTGGAGGAGTCGGAATAGCCCAGCATGACCTCCATGCGGCGGTTGGTCTGGGCAAGGCGCTTTTGCACCACGGGCAGCGTAAGCATCTGGTCGAGCACGTCGACGCAGCCCTCGAGGTCCTCGAGCTGCTCGAACAGCGGGATCACGTCGAGCTCGGGCACGTCCTCCTCGTGCGCAAAGGACAGGTGGGCAAGCTCAAAGACGTCGGCCACATGCTGAGCGCTCTTGGTGAACGAGATGATGTAGCGGTGCGCCATCTTCTTGCCGTAGCGCTTTTGGATGGAGCCGATAGCGCGGAAGGTGTCGATGACCTCGCGCGTCATGGGCTGCAAATCACCATGGATACCGTTCTCGTGAATATCCTTGAGGGCGCGGGCGTGCACCACGGAGTGCTGACGGAACTCCATCTCGACCATATGGAAGCCGAAGGACTCGACCTGCCAGATGATGGTCTGGACCGGGCCGTAGGCAGCACGGACGGCACCGCAGGCGGCCAGGGAGCGCTGAACGACGCGCAGGTCATCCAAGAACTCGTCTGCGCTGTGGTACATGGTGTCGGTGATGCGACGCACGGTGGCGTTCAGGCGGTCGGCCATGACGAGCATGACGGCGCGATGCGGCTCGTGCTCGGAGATCAGCTCGGCGCGTGCGGTGTACTGGGTGCTCATCTCGACCTGATGGTTCCACAGGTTGATGAGCTCGGCAGACGGCTTGCTGTAGGTGGCCTCGAGCGTGAGGTTGCGGCCGATGCGGCGGCACTTGTCCTCGAGCTTGAGCACCATGTGGGTGAAGTACTTGGCGGCGACCTCACGGCTCACCTTGGCGGTGACGTTGGGGTTACCGTCGCGGTCGGAACCGATCCAGCTGCCGGGATGGAAGAACGCCGGGCACAGCGGCGGCACGGTACCCGCCTTGTCGCCCAGCACCCAGTCGTCAAAACGACGATAGATAACGGGGATGACGTCGAACAGCGTGTTATCGAAGATGTCGATGATGGTATCGGCTTCCTCGACCGGCGTGGGTTTCTTGAGCGCGATGGGGCTCGTACGCACCAGGGCGTCGATTTCCTGCAGCATATGGCGCTCGTTCTCCACCAGGTCGGAGCCGCCCAGACGCGGACGCTCCTCCAGCAGGTTGGAAATACGGCGAATCTTGCCCTCGACGGCCTTACGACGGGCCTCGGTGGGATGTGCGGTAAAGACAGGGTGGAACTCCAGCTTGTCGAGCAGCTCGTTGGCGCCCTCGACACCCATCTCGTTTACCAACTGGTGATAGGCGACGGTGAGCTCGTTGGCGGGATCGACCTCGGTATCGGTCGATGCGCCGGCCTCGCGCTCGCGCAGCTGCGCCACGCGGTAGTTCTCCTCCGACAGGTTTGCCAGATGGAAGAAGCTCGTAAAGGCGCGGACGATAACCTGCTGCTTATCGAGCGGCAGACTGTCGATCAGATCAACGACCTCGCGAAACGCCACGGCGGTGGGCTCGTCGGCAGTGGGCACGCCCTGCTCGTCGACGGACTCGTCGGCAGCACGGGTGCCGGGGTTTCCGGCGTTGGCCACAATCTCGGCTGTCAAAATCTTGTCGAACAGGTCCGCGATCTCGGGATCATACTCGCTAAGCACACGGCGCTCCAGGCGCAAGAACAGCGCCAGATTGTCGCGCAGCTCCTCGGGGATCTCGATCTCGGC
>USCJ01000030.1 GCA_900553215.1 uncultured Collinsella sp. | reverse complement strand
GGAGGACAGGGCGGGCTTATGTTGAGGCTGGGCAGGTGCGCCGGAACGCCCTCCGGCGCGGCGGAAGGTTGGTTTCGATGCTCTAGAAGCCGAGGAATTTAACTTCCGGTCTGAGCTCGATGCCATACGCCTCCCTCACCTTTCCGTGCACATGCCTGATAACCGCGGCCACGTCATCGGCCGAGGCGGTTCCGTTATTAACGATAAAATTAGCGTGTACGGGCGAAACTTCCGCACCGCCAACCGAAAAACCCTTTAATCCACAATCCTCAATCAACTTGCCCACGCTTGCATCGGGCGGGTTGCGAAAGACCGATCCGCAGGATGCACGGCCCATGGGCTGCGTGCGCTTGCGGCGCGTCAGGTACCGTTCCATGCGCTCGCGAATGTCGGCCTTGGGCGCGGGCTTGAGTTTAAGCACGCACTCGAGAATGATCTCGTTACGCGGCAGGCTGCACTCGCGATACCCCCAAGCGATCTCGGACCCCGCATAGTGCTTAATACCGGACGCCGGATCAAACGTGACCACGTCCTCAATAAGGGAGCCGATCCACTCGGTCCGCGTACCTGCGTTCATGGACACGGCGCCGCCGACCGAACCGGGAATACCGACCGCGAACTCAAGGCCCGAAAGCCCGCGCGACAAGGCATCGTTGACCAAACGCGCGAACATCACGCCCGCACCAACGGTCAGCGTGCAGCCGTCCTCGGCAACAACCGTGCGCTGAAACTCACGTCCCAGCGAAATAACGGCGCCGCGATAACCGGCATCGGCAACCAACAGGTTGGACCCCTTGCCGATAATCACCCACGGCACCTGCTCGCGGTCAAGCACCGCCACGGCGCGACGCAGGGCATGGTAGCTATGGCACGTCACAAAGAGGTCGGCCTTGCCGCCGATACGATAGCTTGTATGGCGTGCAAGACGTTCGTCCTCGACCACGTCCGTGTCGATCATGCCCGAAAGCGCCATGACGGCGTTAAACAGACCCATAGGGGTTAAGCGTCTTTCTTGGCAGTCAGATACTCGATGAACTCGGGGCCGACGGTCGTAACGTCGCCGGCACCCATGGTGAGCAGCAGGTCGCCCTCGCCCACGAGCTTCTCAAGCTCCTGGTTGAGCTCAAGACGGCTGGAGCAGTACACGACCTCCTTGCCGGGGTGCTTGGCGCGAACGGTATCTGCGAGCATCTTGGAGGTAACGCCCGGAATCGGCATCTCGCCGGCGGAGAACACATCGATCAGCAGCAGCTTATCGGCGTTGGCAAAGGCATCGGCAAAGTCATCGCACAGAGCCTGCAGGCGCGAATAGCGGTGCGGCTGGAACACGACGTCGACATGCTTGTATCCCAGCGAAGAGGCAGCAGCGAGCGTCGCCTTGATCTCGGTGGGATGATGGCCGTAATCGTCAACCACCGTGATGCCGTCGATATCGCCCACGTGGGTAAAGCGACGGCGGACACCCTCAAAACTCGAAAGTGCCTTAGCGGCGGCGTCGATATCGAGACCCAGGACATGGGCGACGGTCAAGACGGCCGTGGCGTTGAGCATGTTGTGACGACCGGGGTTGCTCTTAATCTCGACAGCGTGCTCGGTGCCGTCCTCAAAGCGAACGATAAAGTCGCTCTGGATGCCCTTGACATCCGGATGTACGCAGACGATGTCGTTGTTCTCGGCAAAGCCATAGGAAAGCACATGACGGCCCGTCGACTTGGCGAGCTCGACCAGATGCGGGTCCTCGCCGCAAACGATGACGGTGCCGTCCTCGCCCACCAGCCCCATAAACTTGGCAAAGGTGGCCTCGATCTCCTCGATACCCGAGTAGTGATCGAGATGGTCGGCCTCGACGTTGGTCACGATGACCACGTTGGGGTTCAGGAACAGGAACGAGCTGTCGGACTCGTCGGCCTCGGCGACAAAGTAGTCACCCGAACCGTTCTTGCCGTTGGTGTCGTAGCCCTCGACGATGCCGCCGATTAAAAAGCTGGGGTCCAGGCCCATGCGGTCGAGCATGGTGGCGCACATCGAAGAGGTCGTGGTCTTGCCGTGCGTGCCGGCAACGGCGACGGTGGTGTAGCCATGGCCCAGAGCCGAGAGCATCTTGGCACGGGGCCACACGGGAATACCAAGCTCGCGAGCGCGCACGAGTTCAGGGTTGGACTCCGGAATAGCGGTGGAGACAACAACCACGTCGGGCTTGACCTCGTCGATCGTCGCAGCCTCGTGGCCCACGTGGACCTTCACGCCGGCGCGGGTAAGCTGGCGAATATAGCGCGACGTCTTAAGGTCGGAGCCGGTAACGGTATAACCGCGCTCATGCAGGACGAGGGCGATGCCGCTCATGCCGGCGCCACCGATACCGATAAAGTGGGCGCTCTTGAACTCGGGCGCGGAGGTTGCAGTCTGGGAATCAGCCATGTGCTCGTGTACTCCTTGCGTAAACACTGCCTGTAACCCGTTAACTGTACCGCACCTACCGCATCCGCGCGAGGGCGACCGGCGATATCCCGTCTAACTAACGCAATCCCTCTACCGCGTCGGCCAAAAGCGCGGCGGCACGGTCCTGGGCCAAGCCACGCGCCGCCTGACGCATCGCATCACGCGCCGCAGCGTCATCGATCAGGTGCAGCAGCTCGTCGGCAAAGGCAGGGGCGTCGATATCGGCATCGGCGCATAGCACGCCGGCACCGGCATCGACCAGGTAACGTGCATTCGTGGTCTGGTGATCGGCCGTGGCGTGCGGATACGGCACGAGTACCGAGGGCACGGCAAGCGCGGCGATCTCGGCCACGCTCGAGGCACCGGAACGCGAGAGCACCAAATCGGCCGCAGCCAGCATATCGCCCATGTTGTCGATGTAGGGCTGGACTCGATAGCGCTTCGCCTCCTCGGGCGTCAGCGCCAAAGCGCGCTCGGTCTCCTCAAAGCCGTCGGCACCCGTCGAATGCAAAATGTAGAGATTCTTGCGCGAAAGCAGCTCGTTTTTGAGCGAAACCGCGCGCTCGTTGAGGTGCTGGGCGCCAAGTGAACCGCCAAAGACGAGCAGCAGCGTAGCGTCCTCGGGAACGCCAAGTGCCTTGCGGCCGCGAGCGCGATCGCCCTCGATCACCGAGCGACGTACGGGGTTGCCGGTCATGAGCACGTGGTCAGGGTCACCTTCGCGCTCAAAGACCGAACGCGCTGCCGGCACCGAGATGCACACGCGAGCGGCGTGGGAGTTCATCATCTTGTTGGCCAGGCCCGGAACAGAGTTCTGCTCATGCAGCAGATACGGAACGCCTGCGCCCTTGCACCACCCCAGCAACGGAACCTCGACATAGGCACCAAAACCGATGGCGGCATCGGGCTTGCCGACCTTTGAGAAATGACTGGCGAGCGCACGCTTGGCCTTGTTGACACGCCACAGCGAGGTCAGCGCCGTCCAAGGACGGGAGCGGTCGAAGCCCGTAACCGTAATGGGCACAAAATCAAACCCAGCCTCGGGGACCAGACGACCCTCGAGCTTGCGCGACTGGCCCACGAACACAACGTGGTGGCCACGGTCACGCAGCTCTTCGGCCAAGGCGAGCGCGGGGTTGATATGCCCTGCCGTGCCGCCGGCTGCAATAGCAACGGTCATCTTATCGGTCATGGTAGTCCCTTCGTACACGCGGTCCCTGGTCGTCGGTGCGCAAACGCGCCGACGGGTCCGAGTTCAAATCGATTCGATTATATCCGCCGCCCGCATTGCGAGGAGTTGGGCGCTGCGGACGACCTTGCGGCGCCGTTCGCTGACGCGGACGGGCTGCCGGCTCGGTCGCAGAGCCATCCAGAACGGTAAAGCCGTTACGCGAAGACCGCTCGCCGCGCACGTGGGGCACGCCGGCGGTACTCTCATCCATAACGGCAAAGCTCTCGCGGCGACGGTCGTACTCATCGCGACGGGCGCTCTCGTACGAAACGCGTAGGATCAGACCGGCAAGCATAAGCGACACAATAATCGACGAACCGCCATAGCTAATAAACGGCAACGGTTTGCCCGTCATGGGAAACACGTTGAGGATGCCCAGCGCATTGATCAAAAACTGCACCGCGAGAATGACCGCAGAGCCAGACGCCATGAGCGCGCCCCGACGATCGGTCGCCTGCTCGGCAATGCGAAACGCCGAGTAGATCAGCATCGCAAACACCAAGAAGAACAGGACGGTTCCGACAAAACCGACTTCCTCGCCAATGATGGCCAGGATGTAGTCATTGTGCGCCTCGGGCAGATACGAGTACTTCATGGTTGAGTTGCCGATGCCACGGCCGAACAGACCGCCCGAGGCAAAGGCCATGATGGCAAGCGTGGCCTGATAGCCGTCACCATACTCGTCGGCCCAAGGGTTCAAGGCAACCTGAATACGCACCATACGGTATGGCTCTGCGACAAGCGCAATCACGATCACGAGAATGCCGAAGATTAGCACGCCGATGATAAATCTGGGGTCGAGACCCGCAAACAACGCCATGCACATGAGGGTCAACAGGATGATCAGGACGGTACCGAAATCGGGCTGGATAAAGATCAGAAAGAGCGAAATGCCCAGGTAGATGCCCATCTTGCGAAGGAATTCGTTGATGTTGCCACCGGGCGAAAAGAAGCGATCGAGCATGATGGCCGAATACGCAATGGCAAATGGCTTTAAAAACTCGGAAGGCTGGAACTGAATGCCGGCGATGTTGAGCCAGCGCGTGGCGCCACGGCTGCCGCTGCCCACCAAGAACACCAGAAACAGTAGCCCTATCATGCCTATGAGGAAGATCCTGAGCACATCCTCCCCAAACCAGCTGTCCGGCAAAACGCGCACGATGGCAATCAGCGCCAGAACACCGACCACGGCAAACGCAGCCTGTCGACCCAGAAAAAACGTCGCTGAGCCATTCTCGTGCAGCGCCTCGACCGAAGACGCCGAGTACACCATCAGCAGGCCAAAACACACCAAGATAAACAGACAGGCCATGAATATCAGACGGGGGCGCATGATGCGGGCGGGAACGCCGGCAATATAGCGTTCGCTAAACGACCGCCCGCCGCGACCGGAACGCGGTGTGCTACGCCGCGAGGAAGCACGGTCCGAGTCGGGCCTCCTCATACCTTGTCGGGGGCTCTCCTCTCTCACCGGCAACCCCTATTCCATTTGCGATTTCGCTGCAGCGGCAAGCTGGGCCACATAGTCCTTAAACACGCGGCCGCGCTCCTCATAGCCCGAGAACTCATCGAACGAAGAGCAGGCAGGAGAAAGTAAGATCACGTCGCCACGGCTCGACAGCGAACGGGCAACGTCCACGGCATCGCGTAGGTCATCCGCCTGGGCGATATCCACATCGCCATCGACATCGGCCTCGTCCATAGCGGCGGTGAAGCGCTCGCGCGCATCGCCAAAGCAGACGACCGAGCGCACGTTATCCATAACAACGCGCGCGAAGTCCGCGAGCGGCGTGCCCTTATCGTGGCCGCCGAGCAGCAAGATCACGTCGTCATCGGGAAATGCCGTCAGTGCCTTCTCGACCGCGTCGGTGTTGGTCGCCTTGGAATCGTTGACGTAGCGCACACCGTCAATCTCGCCGCACGGCTCCACGCGATGCTCGAGCGGCTGGAACGAGGCCAGACCGCGGCGGACACCATCGACATCGGCACCGACGGCCAGAGCAGCCGTGGCGGCACATAAGGCATTGATGACATTGTGATGGCCCGAGATCTTGAGCTCGGACGTGACGACAAGCTGGGTCTCGACGCCCTTCAGGCGCACGACCATTTTGCCGTCGCGCACAAAGGCGGCGTCTGCACCCTCGGGCTCGTCAAAAGCGACCTTGCAGATGCGGCGACCCGGCGTATAGATGTACTCATCGAACTCGTGAATGCCGGCGTCTTCGACGTCGACAACCACCAGATCGTCATCGACCATATTGTCAAACAGCTTGATCTTGGCAAGCGCATAGTTCTTATGGCTCTTATGCCAGCCCAAGTGGTCGGGAGTGATGTTGAGCAGCACTGCCACGCGAGGGTGGAGCTCGGTGGTCGTAGCAATCTGATAGCTCGAGAGCTCAGCCACAAACCACTCGTTGTGGGCTCGGCCGTCAATCTCGTTGACCGGCGGCTCGCCGATGTTGCCGACAGCTACGCTGGCCTCGCCGGCAGCCTTGAGCAGATAATCAGTCAGCGACGTGGTGGTCGTCTTACCGTTGGTGCCCGTGATGGCAATCCAGTTATCGGGCGACAGGCGATAGGCAAACTCTGGCTCACCCATAATCTGAGCGGCATGTTCGCGCCCGGCCTTAAAGAAGCCCGAGAACTCCGAGATGCCCGGGCACGTCACGCATACGTCATAGGCGCCCTCGACCTGTTCGGTCCCATAGACAAACGACGCACCAGCAGCCTCGAGCGCACGCGTGGCGTCATTGGGCTCAGAGGTGCCGCCGCCATACACGGTAACGGCGCTTACGCGCTCGGGATGTGCCAGCGCCCAGCGGGCGACATCGAGACCGGATTTGCCCTGACCCAAAACGAGCAGGCTAAAGACATCAGCAAGAGGCATGAAAGACCACTATCCCAACTGGAAGAACAGAGCAAGGCCAACGGCACCAAAGGCCGCAGCGATAATCCAAAAACGGATGACGACCTTGGTCTCGGCCCAGCCCTTCTTTTCGAAATGATGATGGATGGGCGCCATAAGGAAGACGCGCTTGTGCGTAAAATGGAAGTAGACAACCTGAATCATGACCGACAGGGTCTCAACGATAAACAGGCCGCCGATGATGAGGGAGACGACCTCGGTGTTGGTCATGATGGACGTGCAGGCAAACGCGGCGCCCAGAGCAAGCGAGCCGGTATCGCCCATAAAGATGCTCGCCGGATAGCAGTTGAACCACAGAAAGCCCAAGCAGGCACCGGCACACGCGGTACAGAAGATGGACAGGTTCACGTCTCCGTGCAAAAACGCCATGGCAGCCATGGCGAGCATGGCGATCATGGAGGTGCCGCCAGCAAGACCGTCAAGGCCATCGGTCAGGTTCACGGCATTAGAAAGACCGGCAATCATCAGCCAGCAAAAGACAATATAGAGCCACGGGAACGAATAGCCGCAGATGGTGGTCGAAAGCACGCCAAGGTCGATCGTCAACCCACCGGGAAAACGAATCTCGGGGGCGACGCCGCACCAGTTGACGGCAAGTACCGTAAAGGTGACACAGATAATGGTTAGGCCGATCATCTTGGCATGAGGCGTCAGACCGAGCGAGCGCCCATGCGTAACGGAGGTCAGGTCGTCGATCAGGCCCAGCACGCCGGTCGCCAGCGTGGCGAGCAGTACGAGTACGAGCTCGGTGGTGAGCTTGCCCATCAGCAGGCAGGTCAGCGAGATCGCGACGAGGATGACAACGCCACCCATGGTGGGCGTTCCCTGCTTAACCAAATGACGCTTGGGGCCGTCGGCACGAACCTGCTGGCCGATACCCTCGACCTTGAGCAGCTTGATCCACCACGGCATGAGCAGCAGCGCAATGGCTGCGGCGATGCCAAGCCCCAAAAAAGCCTGATACGTTGGATACGAGGGATTGCCGAACATGGGCTAGCACACACCTTCCACAAAGCGGTCGAGCTCAACAAAGCGGGAACCCTTGACCAGTACAACATCATGTTTTTCAAGCGCGCCGCCCATGCGGTCGAGCACCTGCTGATAATCGGAGAACACCTGGATGCGGTCCTCGTCCATGCCCATCATGCGTGCGGCATCGGCCATAAGCTGGGCCAGCTCACCACCCACGCACGCCAGCATGTCGAGCTTCTTGGCGGCGGCATAGGCGCCCACGAGCTCATGCATGCGAGGAGCCTCATCGCCCATCTCGCCCATCTCGCCCAGGATCGCCATGCGAGACCCCGTGCACGAAAGCGAGCACAGCAGATCGAGGCCAGCAGCCATGGATTCGGCACTGGCGTTATAGGAGTCATCGATGACGCGTGCACCGCTCTTGGCGCGCTTGATCTCCTGGCGGTGTCCGGTGATCGTGAGACCCCTAAAGGCAGCATCGATCTGCTCGGGCGTCACGCCCAGGCGATAGGCAACCGCGGCGGCCTTAACGGCATTAGGAACGGACTGCACGCCGGGGATGGCAAGCATGGTATCGATCGTCTCGCCCTGGCCAAAATCGAGCGTAAAGACCGGACGGCCTTCGTCATCAACGCGAACGTCGCGGGCACGGACCTCATCATCGTCCGAGACGCCGGCCAGCATCACGTCGATACCAGCAGGTTGGGCGAACGTGTCGCGAATGAACGGCGTAAAGTCGTCCTCACCGCCCAAAACCAGCAGCGGCAAATAGTCGCCAGCGGCGCACATGCCCTGAACGATCTCGGCCTTAGCGCGGGCGATGTTCTCGCGGCTGCCCAAAATGCCGATATGAGAGGTGCCGATCTTGCTCACGATGGCAAGGTTGGGATTGGCAGACTGAGACAGGCGCTCGATCTCGTGGAAATGGTTCATGCCCATCTCGAGCACCAGGACCTCGGTATCGGCCGGAGCGGAAAGCACCGTGAGCGGCATGCCGATCAGGTTATTGAAATTGCCCTTGGTGGCCCAGACACGATAGCGCTTGGCGAGCACAGCGGCGAGCACGTCCTTGGTCGTCGTCTTGCCGATGGAACCGGTAATGCCAACGACCAGGCAGCCAAGCTCCAGGCGATACGCATGCGCCAAACGCAGCAGAAACTCCTCGGGATCATCGGTCAGCAAGATGGCACAGCCCTTGTCCTGCGCCAGCGAGACCAGCTCGGCCTCGGGCTCACGCGTCATCACGACGGCGCCGGCACCCGACTGGACGGCACGGGAAGCAAAATCATTGCCGTCGACGTTTTCACCGGGAAAGGCGACGAAAATCGTCCCTTCCTCGACCTGGCGCGAGTCGATAACGCACCCGCGGCATACCCGATCGGCTTCTCC
Source organism: uncultured Collinsella sp. (assembly GCA_900553215.1). Classification (GTDB taxonomy): domain Bacteria; phylum Actinomycetota; class Coriobacteriia; order Coriobacteriales; family Coriobacteriaceae; genus Collinsella. The sequence goes on along the minus strand of USCJ01000030.1, from coordinate 2,814 downwards.
CGTCACGGTTCGGGCCCCTGTTGCGGCCGCGAGGTTGTTGACGGCGATCTCTATCATTGCAGCTCCCCTGTAAACCTAATAATGCTATCGGCGTATTGTATCCCAGCGCCGCGTATGCGTGGTGCAGGGCATGTGAACACCCCTCATATGGGACAACAAACCACGCCCCAAAGATTGTAACCCCCTACTTCGTGTGCGGGATACCCAGCACGTCGAGCGCGTTGGCCATAATGAACTGGAACGGAACCGCAGCGGCATCTGAGCCGCTCGGCGTTCCGTCGAGCGTGATATAGCACAGCACCTTGGGCGATTGTGCCGGTGCAAAGCCCATAAAGGACGACATGTAGTTCTCCTTGAGGTAGCCGCCGTTCTCGTCGGCACGTTCGGCCGTACCGGTCTTACCCGCCACGTCATAGCCGTCAACCGCGCCGCCAACGCCCGTTCCCTCCGACACGACCGTCTGCATGCACGATGTCACCTGGGATGCGGCATCCTCCGAAATCGCGCGCTCGCCTTCGCCCCAGTCCTTCTCGTCACCTTTGCTGGACTTATAGAAGTGCGGGGTCATCATCACGCCGCCGTTGGCGATGCCGCCCACGGCACGTGCGATCTCAATCGGCGAGACAGACAGCGCCTGTCCAAAGCTCATCGAGCCCAGCGTGGCGCCGTCATACTGGTCACGCTCCTTGACGATGCCCAGGCTCTCGCCCGGAAAATCGACACCAGAGCTGTGACCGATGCCCCACTTGTCCACATAGGCGGCAAAGTCGTCGGCACCGATCTTGCGCCCCACCAGGACAAAGCCTACGTTGGACGAACGGCGCATCATCTCGCGCACATCCATGGTCATGGCATAGTCGCGCTTGTCGGCATCGGTGACGGTATCGTCGCCCACCTTGATGCTCGCCGGCACCTCAAACGACGTACTCGACCGCACGACACCCAAGTCGAAGCCGGCGCCCGCCACGAGCGTCTTAAAGACCGAGCCGGGCTCGTAGGCGTCGGTGACCAGGCGCAGGTTCATATCCTCGGTCTTGGCGTTTTCCAGATCGGTCTGGTCGTAAGTCGGGTACGAGCAAGCAGCGAGAATTTCACCGGTCGTGGGGTCGGTGACCAAAGCCGAGCCGTTCTTGGCCTTAGTCTTCTCGACAGCCTCTGCCAGGGCATCCTCGGCCGCACGCTGGATATTGACGTCGAGCGTCGTCACGATATCAACGCCGTCGACCGCAGCCACCTTTTTATAGGCACCGCCCGCGATATAGCTGCCGTCCCTCGCGCGCTCGCGTACGAGAGAACCGTTCGTGCCAGTCAGAAGCTTGTTGTATTGCTTTTCGAGACCAGTCAAGCCGTCGTTGTCTACATTCACTACACCCAGCACCTGCGATGCCAGATTGCCGTATGGATATACGCGCTTCATGGCCTGCTCAAATAGCACGCCGGGCAGGTTCTTCTTCTCCAGCACCACAGCATCGTCTTCGTCCACCTGGCGCTTGATATACACCCAGGTTCCATCGGACTCAACGAGCTTGCGGCAGGTCTTTTTATCGATTCCAGTTGCCTTGACCAGCGCCGACACCGTCTTGTCAACGTCCTCGACAAGCTGCGGGTTCACGGCGATGTTGCGACATTCGACCGACGACGCCAGCACGTTACCGTTGCGGTCGTAGATGGTGCCACGTTTGGCATAGAGGGTCTGCGCAAGCAGGCGACGCGCATCGGCACGCTCGCGCAGTTTATCGGCTTCGACAATTTGATAGTCAGCAAGGCGAAAGGCGCCCAAGCCCAAGCCAAGCCCAATGAATCCCATAACGGCTTTGCGGCGAGGCAGCGGCGTGCCTGTGAGCCATTCGGTCGACGAGCTCTTGCGCGACCTAGTGTTATGCACTTGAGGGCCGCCCGAGCCGCGAAGTCGCGACGCCGGGTCGTTGCCACGGGACCGCCCGGCGTTGTAAGATTGCCGACCCGTTCCTTGATAACCAGAACGTCCCCGCGACGAGGGACGTCCAGAACCGCGGCCACCATCGGAACCGCGGCGATAGTCATTTGTCATACTCAGCTACCGTCTTGCTACTGAGCGGTCGCGGTCGCGTTGGCGCCCGCGGCTGCATCCTGCGAAAAGTCAAGTGTAACGCTCTCGCTGGGCTCCACCATGCCATAAGCACCCGCAAGGTCGCGAATGCGCGTGTCGGCGCCATAGACCGAGTGCATGACCTCCAGGTCGGAGCTCTCATCGGTCGCCTTTTCGAGCGTGTTGGTAAGCGCGGCGTTGCTGTTGAGCACCTGAGCCGTAACGCCGGCGAGCGCCACACGGGCGACACCGATCGTCATGAAGATGGCCGCAATGATGCAAAACGTTTTAAGAACGCTCATGAAAACCGGGCTTACTGCCTGGTTTGCCTGACGGCCCGCGCCTGTGTAGACATCAAAGCGCGGCGTGCGCTGCTCGCGGGGAGCAACGGGAGCCTGCGGTGTCTCACGATAGGCGGGCATGGCGTTCATATCATAGGCGAGTGCTGCGTTTGAGGTGTTGTAGCCCATGATATGCCGCCTCCCATCCCGAGTACGTTGGTAGTGTGTTTAAGCTTCGTTTATGGTGCGAGCGGGAGGTCCAATATCGCGCGGTCGCGCCTACAGACGCTGCGCCACGCGGATTTTGGCTGATCTCGCCCGAGGGTTGCGCTCAACCTCATCAGGCTGGGCAACCAGGGGTTTGCGGGTGATGACCTTGAGTATCGGCACGTTGCCGCACACGCATACCGGAATCTCCGGCGGACACGTGCACCCCTGGCTCATCTCCTTAAAGTGGTTCTTTAC
>USCJ01000029.1 GCA_900553215.1 uncultured Collinsella sp. | reverse complement strand
TGGGCTGGTAACCAACGGCGGACGGCATACGGCCCAGCAGTGCGGAAACCTCCGAACCTGCCTGGGAGAAGCGGAAGATGTTGTCGATGAACAGCAGAACGTCCTGGCCGCGATCGCGGAAGTACTCAGCGGTGGTAAGGCCGGCCAGACCGATGCGCAGACGCGCTCCGGGCGGCTCGTTCATCTGACCATAGACCAAGCAGGTCTTGTCGATAACGCCAGACTCGCTCATCTCGAGAAACAGGTCGGTGCCCTCGCGGGTACGCTCGCCGACGCCAGTGAACACCGAGGTGCCGCCGTGCTCCTGGGCGAGGTTGTTGATGAGCTCCTGAATCAGAACGGTCTTGCCGACACCGGCGCCGCCGAACAGGCCCGTCTTGCCGCCACGGATGTAGGGCTCGAGCAGGTCGACGGCCTTGATGCCGGTCTCGAAGATCTCGGTCTTGGTGGTGAGCTCGTCGAAACGGGGCGCTGCATGGTGGATGGGGTAGAACTCCTCCACCTCGGGCATGGGCTTGCCGTCGACGGGCTTGCCCATAACGTTCCAAATTCGGCCCAGCGTCTTGGGGCCAACGGGCATCTTCATGGGCTCACCGGTATCGGTGGCGATGAGGCCGCGCTGCAGGCCGTCGGTCGAGGACATGGCGACCGTGCGGACGACGCCGCCCGGAAGCTGGCTCTCGACCTCGAGGATCGTGCTCAGATGACCGATCGGGGTCTCGGCCTCGACCGTGAGCGCGTTGTAGATCGGGGGCACCGCGCCGTCAAACTTGACGTCGACGACAGGGCCGATGATTCGCACGATGCGACCATCACCGGCAGTCGTCTTCTTGGTGGCTTCCTCGACCGCAAGCTTTACGGTGTTATTAGCCATTACTGTTCCTCCAATGCTGAGGCTCCGCCGACGATCTCGTTAATCTCGGTCGTGATCGAAGCCTGGCGCACGCGACTATACGTGCGGGTAAGGGTCGAGATGATCGCGGTGGCGTTTTCCGTCGCGGAGTGCATGGCCTTGCGGCGTGCACCCTGCTCGGCAGCCGCCGAATCGATCAGGGCCTGGTAGATGACCGTCAGGATATAAGACGGCACAAGCTTGCCGAGAACATGCTCGGGAGAGGGCACGAACTCGAACGTGGACGAGATGCGCTTAGGGGCGTCGGTCTCGTTCTTACGCGGACCGTGGGCCATAGCGATCATCTCGGGGTCGAGCGGCAACAGATGCTCGACGCGAAGCTCCTGATCCACGCGGTTCTTGGCGTGGTGGTAGACAAGCTCGACACGGTCAAGCTCACCGGCACGATACGCATCGCAGATATGAGAGGAGATCATGCGGGCCTGATTGAAATCGGGCTCAGAGGAGTTGCCCTCAAAGTGCATGACAACGTTTGCGCGGTCACGGAAATACGTGGCCGGCTTACGCCCGCACGCGATGATCTCGCACTCGATGCCGTCGTTCGCCCAAGAAGCGGCGAGCTTTTCGGCCGTTCGCTCCACCGTCGTATTGAAACCGCCGGCAAGGCCGCGGTCCGAGGCAATAACGACAATCAGGCCATGCTTGACGCTCTCATGCTTCTGCAGCATGGGATCGGTGCCCGAACAGGAGGCGTCGCCGGCGACCGTCAACATGACGTCGGTCAGCGCCTCCTTATAGGGCTCGGCCTGCTTGGAGCGATCGAGGGCACGACGGATCTTGGCCGTAGAGACCATCTCCATCGTGCGCGTGATCTGCTTGGTCGTGGTAACCGAGGAGATTCGCTTCTTAATGTCGCGAAGGTTGGCCATGGGGCTTAGTTCTCCTCTGATCCAGAAACATCCGAATGGTGTTTGGCCATGAACTGCTGCTTGAAGTCGCCGATGACGCGCAAGAGCTCAGCCTTGGTGTCATCATCGATCTTCTTGGCGCGAACCTTGTCGAGCAGCGAGCCAAAGCCATTGTCCATGTACTCGATGAGCTCGGCACGGAAAGGCAGCACGTCGGCGATCTCCAGGTCATCCAGGAAGCCCTCGTTGCCAGCGAACAGCGTAACGATCTGCTCGCCAACCTCAAACGGCTTGTAACGCGGCTGCTTCAGGAGCTCGGTCATGCGGGCACCATGGGTCAGCTGCTTCTGAGTAGCCTCGTCGAGGTCGGAGCCGAACTGCGTAAAGCCGGCGAGCTCCTGGTACGAAGCGAGGTCCAGACGGAGGTTGCCGGCGACCTGCTTCATAGCCTTGGTCTGCGCGTCGCCACCGACGCGGGACACGGAAATGCCCACGTCGACTGCCGGGCGCTGGCCCTGGAAGAAGAGCTCGGACTGCAGGTAGATCTGACCATCGGTAATGGAAATGACGTTGGTCGGAATGTAGGCCGAGACGTCGCCGTCCTGGGTCTCGATGATCGGAAGAGCCGTCATGGAGCCATAACCGTTCTTCTTGGACATCTTGACTGCACGCTCGAGCAGACGAGAGTGCAGGTAGAAGATGTCGCCAGGATAGGCCTCGCGTCCGGGCGGACGATGCAGCGTCAGAGACATCTGACGGTAAGCCACAGCCTGCTTGGACAGGTCGTCGTAGATGACGAGCACGTGGCCACCGGGGTTGGCCTCGCTGGCGGGCTTGCCGTCCTCGCCGTTGTACATAAAGAACTCGCCAATAGCGGCACCGGCCATAGGCGCGATGTACTGCATAGGGGCGGAATCGGCAGCGGTGGCCGAAACGATGATGGTGTAGTCGAGCGCACCGTGCTGAGCGAGGGTCTCGCGGATGTTGGCGACCGTGGAGGCCTTCTGGCCGATGGCGACATAGATGCAGACCATGCCCTTGCCGCGCTGGTTGAGGATAGCGTCGATGGCGATGGCGGTCTTACCGGTCTTACGGTCACCGATGATGAGCTCACGCTGACCGCGGCCAATAGGCACCATGGAGTCGATAGCGAGCAGACCGGTCTGAACCGGCTCGCACACCGGGGTACGATCGATGACGCCGGGAGCCTTGAACTCGATGGGGCGACGGTGCGTAGCGACGATGTCGCCCAGGCCGTCGATGGGCTGGCCGAGCGGATTGACGACGCGGCCGAGCATGGCACGGCTCACGGGGATATCCATAACGCGGCCAGTGGTGCGGCACTCGTCGCCTTCCTTGATGGAGTCGACGGCACCGAACAGAACGGCGCCGACCTCGTCACGGTCAAGGTTCTGGGCAAGGCCGAAGACGGTCTCACCGGTATCGGAGCTCTTGAACTCCAGAAGCTCGCCTGCCATGGCGCTCTTGAGGCCGGAGACGCGCGCGATGCCGTCGCCTACCTCATCGACCGTTGAAACCTCATGCGTATCGACCGTCGCGGAGAGGTTCGTGAGCTGCTCCTGCAGTTTCTTGGCGATATCCTGGGCATTGAGGGTTTCGGACATTAGGCTTCACCTCCGTACGAATTAGCAGAGTTTGCGAGGGTCTCCTGCGCGATGCGCAGCTGCGTCTTGACGGAAATGTCACGACGCTCGCCGCGAGCCTCGAGCACCAGGCCGCCCACGATAGACGGGTCGACCTGCTCGATAAGGAATACCTTGCGGCCGAAGTCCTGCTCGCATTTCTTAGTGATGGTTTGACGCAGCTCGTCGTCGAGCGGGATCGCCGTGGTGACGGTCACGCCCACTACATCCTCGTCTTCCTCGGCAACATACTTAAAGGCAGCTGCCACCTTGGGAAGAAGGTCGAGCTGGTCGCGCTTGGACATGGTGTCGAGCACGGCGATGATCTCGGGGCTGGCGGAAGCCAGGCGCTCGATCATCTCGAGGTCCTCGAACACATGGTTCTCGGCCTTGGCGGCTTCCATGAGGGAGCGCGCGTAGGTCTCGAGCACCTTGTCCTGATAGCGGCTAGTCGGCATTCAGGCTACCTGCTTCCTGGATGTAGCGCTCGATGAGCTTCTTCTGCCCGGCCTCGTCCTCGAGTGCCTCGCCCACGATCTTGGTGGCGACGGCAACGGACAGGTCGGCGATGGAGCTCGCGGCACCGGCGTAGATGGACTTGCGCTCGTCCTCGACGGTCGTATGGGCCTTGGCGATGATCTCCTCGGCCTCCTTGTGAGCAGCCTCGATGATACGGGCGCGCTCGGACTCGGCGTCCTTACGGGCCTCGAGAACGATGTCGGCAGCCTGACGACGGGCGTCAGTGACGATCGAGTCGGACTCAGCGCGCTTAGCGATAGCCTCCTGCTTGGTCTTCTCGGCCTCGTCGAGGCTCTCCTCGATCTTCTTGCCGCGCTCCTCCATGGTTTTCATGATGCCCGGCAGGGCAACCTTGGCCAGCACGATCCAGATGATCAGGAAGGCGATAAGCGCCGGGATGAACTCCGCCATCTTAGGGATGAGGATGTCCGCACCGGCGGCGCCGTCCTCGGCGAACGCGGAAACCGGCATGAGCAGCGCGGCCGCGGACGCGGAGGGTGCGATCGCGCTCTTCTGGGATGAAAGATTCATACTTGACGCTCCGTGCTATTTAACGATCAGCGCGACAACGAAGCCGATCAGAGCCAGAGCCTCGCCGAAGGCGGAGCCCATGATGAAGACGGTGAACACGCGGCCCTGGACCTCAGGCTGACGGGCCATAGCACCCGTAGCACCCAGAGCAGACAGGCCGATAGCAAGACCAGCGCCGATAACACCGAGACCGTAACCGATAACTCCCACGATTCCTCCTTTGTCGTGCGTGTCTTATTTCACGCAGGATAACCTTTTTATAACTGCCGGGCTCCATGGGTACGGGCACCGGCGGTTTAACGAATTGCCTTACCTTTAAGGCGCGAACGGAAGACTACTCCTCCTCCGCGACCTCCTCTGCCTCGGAGACATACACGGCGGTAAGAACCGTGAAGACGTAAGCCTGGATGGCGCCGACCACAAGCTCGATCGCATAGATCAGGATGAGGATGGCAAGCCAGGCCAGCGAAGGCAGGGCGCCGACGGCGTGGGCAGCGGAAACCTGCTGAAGCAGCGGCTGCATGAACATGCTCGCCATGATGGCGAACGAGCCCATGACCACGTGTCCTGCGAACATGTTGCAGAACAGACGGACGGCGAGCGTGATGAGGCGCAGGAAGGTCGAGAAAAGCTCGACGACCCACACAAGCACGTTCATCGGGAAGCTCACGCCCTGCGGGGCGAGGCTTTTGATGTAGCCGATCACGCCGTGAGCCTTGCATCCGTAGTAGATGAAGTACACGAAGGCGAAGATGGCGAGCGCGGCGGTGGAGCCGATTGCGCCGGTGCCGGGCTTCATTCCCGGGATCAGGCCGATCATGTTGTTGATCAGGATGAACAGGAAAAGCGAGCACAGGAACGGGAAGTGCTTCTTCCAGTTCTCACCCACGACGCCCTTGCCGATATCGTTCTCGACGTACTCGATGATGTACTCGAAACCGTTGACGAAGAAGCCCTTGGGAACCAGGGTCTGCTTCTTCTTGAACACGGCCAGGACGATCAGGAGCACGATCGTGGAGACGATCAGCCAAAACGAGTACTGCGTGATGCCGCAGCTCAGATCGCCCACGACAGGGGTGGAGCTGAACTCGCTGACCAGATGATTAATCTCATCAGGCAGCTTTTCAAAAATTTCCACGACTTACCTTTCGACCTCATGAGGATCTCGCAGCGCCTTGGCGACGCGAACCGCGCAGGCGGCCATAAAGGCCACGAAGCCGATCGCCTCGCCCAGGAGGAACATGCGAAATGCCTCTCCGAACAACACAAACACAACCAAGGTAAAGACAAGCAACGCGATTGCCGAGACCGCGAGACTCACCATACCCTTGAGCATGTCCGCATTCTGCTTATCGTCAAGAACCGGCTTGAGCGTAAAGACAAAGGGAAGGAAGGCAACCGCGCCCGCGATGGCACCTGCAACGATAGCGAGCAGATCGGCTATCTGAAACACTGGCGTCCTCACTTTCCTTTTTAACGCCTCACAGAACAGTTCCCGCCAAACATTGGTGACTATTGTACGAGCCAATCGCTAAAGTACAACCGTAAAACAAACGGTTAATACGCACCTGTACGTTTTCTTAAGGCCTTCTTTATGCCGCAGGTACGGTAATACGTTTTTTCGAACCCCTCAGGGCAAAACGTCCGTTAACAGGAGTGCGCGCGGTCGTCTTTTGCTCGCCCGCGCGCACCATTTCTTCGTATTTTCGACGTTAGCCGGTATGGCCCAGAGATTACAGCGTGCCGTAGATGCGGTCGCCGGCGTCGCCTAGGCCGGGAACGATGTAGGCAGCTTCGTTGAGATGGTCGTCGATGGCGCAGGTATAGATATGCACATCTGGGTCCTTCTCAGTCAGCGACTTGAGGCCCTCGGGGGCCGCGACGATGCACAGCATGCGGATGTCCTTGACACCGCGCTCGCGCAGGTAGCTGATGGCCATCTCGGCCGAACCGCCCGTGGCGAGCATGGGGTCGACGACCAGGCAGATGCGCTGATCGATATCCTTGGGCATCTTGCAGTAATACTCATGCGGCTCGTGGGTAACCTCGTCGCGCTCCATACCGATGTGGCCCACGCGAGCGGAGGGTACCAAGTCGAGGATGCCATCGACCATGCCAAGGCCTGCACGCAGGATGGGAACGATGGCGAGCTTTTTGCCGGCAAGCTGTTTGAACGTGGCGGTGGTGATGGGGGTCTCGACTTCGACGTCTTCCATGGGCAGGTCGCGCATGGCCTCGTAGCCGTCAAAAAGTGCGAGTTCGCGCACGAGCTGGCGGAACTGGTTGGTGCCGGTGTTTTTGTCGCGCAGAATCGACAGCTTATGCTGGACGAGCGGGGGATCGACAAGGGGCACACGGGACGTATCGTAGGTGACGGTCATGGGTTGATTGCCCCTTTCGTTGCGGCCGGAAGATGGCCTTGCTGACAAGGCGCATGGCGATGTTGTTGCCGCGCGCCGTGCATAAGTTTAACGGTTTGTTGTATCGAGCAGCTCGTCGCAACCCTACTGAGCGGTGCTGAGCGAACGCTTGACGGCATCACGCCAGCCCGCAAGGTTTTGCTCGCGGCGCTCGGCGGACATGTGGGGAAGGAAGGTCCTAACGATCTGAGCGTTTTGCTCCAGCTCCTCCAGGTCCTCCCAATAGCCGACGGCAAGGCCCGCCAAGTACGCGGCACCGATCGCCGTGGTCTCCACCGTCTCGCACTGCAACACGGGGATATCCAGCAGATCGGCCTGGAATTGCATGATGAACTCGTTGCGCGAGGCACCGCCATCGACGGACAGGCGCTCAATCGAAAGTCCCACGTCCTGCTCCATGGCGCGCAGCACGTCGTAGCTCTGATATGCCATGGATTCGCAGGCGGCACGTACGATGGTCGCACGGCTCGAGGCGCCGGTCAGACCGCACACGATACCGCGGGCATGCGGGTCCCACCAGGGAGCGCCCAGACCCGCAAAGGCGGGGACGAAGTAGCAGCCCTCATTGTCGTTGATCGAAGCGGCGAGTTGTGCCGACTCGCTCACACTCGAGATGATGCCCATGTTGTTGCGCAGCCAGTTCATGGTTGAGCCGGCGGCAAAGATAGAACCCTCGAGCGCATAGCTGATCTTGCCGTCCGCGGCGATACCGATCGTGGAGACCAGACCGTTCTTGGATTCGACGACCTCGTCGCCGGTGTTCATGAGCATAAAGCAGCCCGTGCCATAGGTGTTTTTGGTCTGGCCGGGATGGAAGCAGCAGTGGCCGAACAGCGACGCCTGCTGGTCGCCCGCCACGCCCATGATGGGCGGCATGTTGGTCATGATGTCGCTCGCGACGCGGCCGTAGTCGCCCGAGCTCCAACGAACCTCGGGCATCATGGAACGTGGAACGTCAAAGAGCGCCAGCAGGTCGTCGTCCCAATCGAGCGTATGGATATTAAAGAGTGCCGTGCGGCTGGCATTGGTGTAGTCGGTGGCAAAGACCTGACTGCCGGTGAGGTTGTAGATGAGCCAGGTGTCGATGGTGCCGAACATGAGGTCGCCCGCCGCCGCGCTCTCACGCGCACCGTCGACGTTGTCGAGGATCCACTGCACCTTGGAAGCCGAAAAATACGGATCGAGCGTGAGTCCTGTGCGGGAGCGCACCAGCTCCTCGCAACCCTGTTCAACCAACGCGTCGATTGCCGGCGCGGTACGGCGGCACTGCCATACGATGGCGTTATAGATCGGCTGACCGCTCACGCGGTCCCAGACCACCGTGGTCTCGCGCTGGTTGGAGATGCCGATGGCGGCAATGCGGTCGGAGTGGATACCGCTCTTAAACTGGACTTCCATCATGACGGCGATCTGGCTGGCAAGGACCGTCATGGGGTCTTGCTCTACCCAACCGGGACGTGGGAAGCTGGTTTTGACGCTGCGACGTGCCTGCGCGACGATGCATCCGTACTCGTCGACGATGGTCGCAAGTACCGAGGTGGTGCCGCAGTCGAGCGCCATGATGTAGGAACCGCCAAAGTCAAACGAGGCATCTTCCATGCCCAGGCTGCCCAGATTCAACGACATCGCTTACACCTTTCTATTGCATCGGGTCGGACAGGACCCGTTCGATCTCTGATGCGGGAAGTGCGCCTTGGCGCAGGATCTGGAGCCCGCCGTGCTGGAACGACACGATGGTCGAGGCGTCGCGACACGGGGTCTCACCGGCGTCGGCGGCAACATCGACCCCCTCCAGGATGCGCTCCTCCACCGTGACAAAACTTGCCGGCGCGGGCGCGCCATGCGTGTTAGCGCTGGTGCAGGCAAGAGGGCTGCCGCAGGCGCGGATGAGCGCTTGGACCACAGGCGAGGCCGACGCGCGAAGAGCCACAGTGTCGTCGGCGGCACGCATAAAGGTCGGCACGCAGGGGGCCGCCTTGACCACAATAGTCAGGGCCCCCGGCCAGCATCGTCGTGCGAGTACGCGAGCCTCTTCGGGGATATCCACGCCATAGCGGTCGAGTGCTTCGGCATTATCAACCAGCCAGGCGACCGTTTGGGTGAGCTTGCGCTGCTTGAGGGTAAAGATGCGGCGGTAGCCGGTACCGAGCGCGGGGACCGCGGCGCCATTGACGACAGCCTGCGGATCGCGCGGCCACGATGGGAATTCGCTTGTATCTTGGAGCACGGCGTCCGAGAAGGCGTTGACTGCCACGGCGACACCGTAGACGGTCTCGGTCGGGATCAAGGCCAGGCCGCCGCGGCCGAGCACCTCGGCCGTGCGCTCGAGCCGATGCGGCTCGCGCGTTCCCTCGTATACCCGATAGACCGTCTGCATGTGTATGCCAGCCCCTTACGCTCTGGTGAAAGTTAGTTTACTGAGGGGCATTCTCGCACGAAACGTTCAACCTATTTGGCCAGAGTGCATGTTGGTTTGGTGAGCGGCTCTAGTAGTCGGTGAAAGTGAGGGGGTTATTGGACTGCGACGAACTTCTTTGGCCTGCCGGCGTGACGTTCTTGGGCGGCGTAACGCTCGATGCTGTCTATCGTTATCATCCGACGGCCGTCGACGAGTTCAACATCGAGCTTTCCGGCTTTGACCAGCGCGGTAATCCGCGGAGCGGAGACTTTGAGGTCCAGCGCTGCGTCTTTAAATGTTCGGCACGCCGCTTCCCGAGCGTCCTCGTGGTCGATTTCGACTGAAAGGGCCACGACCTCGGCCGAGCGTTCGTACCCTGCCGGAGTCAAACCGTTGTTGAGGTCGTCGGCCAAAAACGCCATCAGTGCCTCGGTGGCATGGGCAATCGCTTCTTCGCGCGTATCGCCATCGGCAAAGGCGCCGGGAATCTGCGGGAAGCTAGCGCAGTAACCATCGTCTTCTTTTATGAGAACGCAGTCATAGGTAAATCGCTGCCTCATTTTGCCTCCAACTACCATCCAGCTTGGCGACGAATACTTGCCCACGTGCCCTTCTTTGGTCGATCACCACCAGAGCCGTTCACGGTGACAACGCGGTCACCAGAAACATACTTAGCATGACTACCGACTTGCGCGACCTTCACGAATCCATCGTGCTTGAGTAGGGCAATGATTTCCCGAAAGGTAGGAGGTTGCATGGGCCGACCTCTTTCAGCCGTCCTAATTATAAATTACTTTATAATTTTTGCTAACCAGTTAATAAATATTACTGGCGTTGCTTGGGCTCGGTGACGATGGCTCGGACAATGCGGGGGCGATCGGTGAGGTCGTGGACGATACGCACGTCCGAAAGGCCTGCTTGACGACAGAGCTCGGCCGCGGCGTCGAGCGCGCCCTCGTAGAGCTCGCAGGCAAACAGGCCGCCGGCACGCAGCATGTAGGGCGCCGCGTTGAGCAGGCGGCGGAAGATATCGAGACCGTCGGCACCGCCCTCGAGCGCCAGATCGGGCTCAAAGTCCTTGACCTCATGCGGCAGCGAGCGCATGACGTCGGTCGGGATGTAAGGTGGGTTGGAGACGAGCACATCAAAGGTGCCCCACTCTTCGCGGGGAATGGAACTCACCAGGTTTGTGAGGCTGAAGGCGACCTCGTCGGACGTGAGGCCAAGCGCATCACGGTTTTTGGTGGCCAGATCGATGGCACGCGGCTCGATATCGGTAGCAGTGCAGGTAACGTGGCCGCGGCGCTCCCAGGCAAGGGAGAGCGAAATGCAGCCCGTGCCGCAGCCGACCTCGAGAACGCGGGCAGTGCGGGGCTCGGCTGGGGCAGATACGTTGGCCTCGGCGGCATCTTGCGCGGGAGTCGCCTGTTGGTCGTTGTCCTCAATGGCGATGCCGTATTCGTCGAGCTCGGGCTCGGGGGTTTCCATGGCCTCTGCTTCTGCCGCTTCGGCTTCTGCCGCCTGCGCGGCGGCTTCCTCGGCCTCGCGATCGGCCAGTTCCTCGGCATAAGCGCGACTGCCCAGCACATCGCCGCCTAGCGCCGCCTCGTCGGCAGCTGTGAGGTTGGCGGCACGGCGCTCGGCCGTCGCTCGCTCGTCGGCCAATGCGGCCTCGGCCTTGCGTGCCTCCTCGACCTCATCGTTCCAAGGCAGCTCAACACGCTGACGGGCAGCGGCCTCGGGGCTCAGTACCTCGGCATCCAGATAATTGAGGACTTCCTCGACGAGCATCTCGGTCTCGGGGCGCGGAATGAGCACACCGGGGGCGCACGCGACGTCGATCATGCGAAACTGCGTGCTGCCCGTGATGTATTGCAGCGGCTCGCCCTTAGCGCGGCGGACAACGGCCGCATGCATGGTCTCGAGCTGGGCCGCGTTAAGCGTCTCGTCCATACGCATATATAGGTCAATGCGCGCCAGGCCCGTGGCGGCGCACAGCAGCCACTCGGCAGAAAGACGGGGGTGCTCCTCGCCGCGCTCGGCCAGGTACTCCTTGGTCCACTCGAGACAACGCTTGATGGTCCAAATCTCGTTTGCCATGGGGCCCTCCCCTCTTAAGCGCCGGACGGCGCGCGAATGTCGGAGCAGATTGTAAGCGAGGCCAGCGCTTGGCAAGGGGCGATTGAAGGCGATTATCGAGAATCAGCCCAGAATTTTGCACCGAGCTCGCTCAAAGTGTTCATTCGCTGACGTCTAAATTTGCATTCGTCAAGCTTTTGGCAAGGTTGCCCCAAAACTGACCAATATCTAACCAAGAACTTGCCACATCGCTTGACGCACGACCCATCAAAAATCGCTCCGCGACTTCTTGAACGATATTTTGAGCAATATTTTCGATAGCAGATATATGCCGTCAATTACCTTAAGCAGGTAAGCGGCTCAAATGACATCACAGCCGACTGAATAAAATATCAAGGCAATGTCACCAATGACTCCCTACGAATCATTTGACAACCAAGGAAACGCCGATGTTTTGGCAATGTCAGCGAGCGACGTCCAGAGCGAACAAGTTGGCATGAAAAAGGCAAGGCATAGACCTTCTGGTCATGCCTTGCC